>JALONI010000024.1 GCA_025455015.1 Cyclobacteriaceae bacterium
GGTTGTGCCACTGCGTGTCTTCCACTTTTTCGCCCTTGGCGTTTTTGTACGTGTCGGTGGTGGCCAGCGAGAAGGCGGCTTTTTTCTTGTCCTCGCCAAAAATTTTCACTTCGGGGTCTTTGCCCAGGCGGCCGATCAGTTGTACGGAGTTTCTCAGACTTTTCATGATTGTATTGGTTTTAGTTGAACATACGCCTCGGGGGAGGCATGGCTTTTTTGACCGATGCCGTGGCAAAGCTCAGCCCGGGCCGGGGTGGGAGTCGTATGTTATCCGGTTACTTCCGATTTTAGCTGCGTGTACCCGTTTGCCTACGGATAAACCGCCCTGAAGTCTCTAAAAATGCGGTTTTGAAAACCGTCCGGGAAAACTTATTTTCGTTGGGAGAATGGGGGAGTTGCAGGTATATGCGAGTGTAGCAACAGGGCTCGGAAATTTATGTTAAAAAAAAACATACAACAATTTTCTAACAAAGATTTCCCACGGGGACAATTGATCGGCCTCACAGACGACTTGGACTTTGAATAATTTTAATGTGGGACAGATCAAAAAAATTAATGCGGCCGACCCTTCGCTTTTTTAAAAAGATTCTCCCCCGAATTGCCCCGCGCATTTGGCACATGCCATAGCCCTGGCTACTGGCAGGCAGGCGCGCAAACCCACCGCACAACCAAAGCTATGGCAAGAGCCAAATCCCCACCGCACCCCTCTGTACTAACCCCCTATTAGTTGTACGAAATTATCGTACAACTGAAATTGACGAAAGTAAGGCTGTTGCGCAACAAAGTGGAACGATTGCGGGAAATGCAAGGAAGCAAATTGGGGCCAAGACAAGTAAAAAGATAGTGAGCAAGTTGAACGCCAAGAATATTGCAGAAGGTAAACCGAAAAGGAAGAAACTAACGTAAATTTTTTAAACTATTATTTCAAGCCCTGAAACAGGGCTTTTTGTTTTTACAACTTCACGGTTCAAAGGAAAACGTATGATCGGGCCTCTTTTGCCAAGGTTCATTATTGAAGATAAGAAAGGAAGGAGAATTCAGTTTTTGTACGTTCTGTAACACAGGGCAAATGGGGTCGCTTCAAACCGGCATCGTTAATCCGGTTATTGCTATGGCGCCCATCGGAAAGGTTCGGTCACCGCGCCAGCACCACCCGAAACACTTCGCCCCGGTCGGTTTGAATCACGTACGTGCCGTTGGTGAGGTGGGCGGGTAGTGTCACCGTGTCCACCGCGTCAGCCGACTGCCACAACACCAGGCCCCAGGCTGTCGAGAGCCGCACCTTCCGTTGCTTGGTCAAATGCACTACCTCGATAGCCGGGTTGGGGTAGACATGCAGGATTTCTTCATCCACGGTGGCGAACACTACTTCGGAGAACTCCTCTGCGCCATCGTCATCGACCATCTGCAATCGGTAATACCATTTGCCGGGGGGCGGGTTCACATCGATAAACCGGTACGACAACGGTGTTAGCGAGAAGCCTGCCGCGGCCACACGGCCGATGGTTTGAAACGTGGTACCCGTGGCACTGCGCTGCACGTTAAAGTGATCGCTGCGCACTTCCGAGGCGGTGCGCCACCGCACGTGTATGCCTTCGCGCTCGCGCTGCGCCTCCAGCATCACCAACTCCACGGGCAGCGGATTGGAGAAGGTAGTGGAGCCCAGTGCAAACGGGCTGAACGAAGCGAGTCGGTCGGCCGAGGTGACGGTGCCCGCGCTGGAAGCCCCGCTGAAGTCACCCTGCCCATGACTTACCCATTGCGTGCCGTTCCAGCGCGCCACGTGCAAGGTGGTGGGGTCCGTCACATACGGTGCAGCGCAGTCGGCCGCACGCCAATGGAGGGTGACAAACACGTCCGAACTCCCGGCCGTGCGGTCGAGTGTCCAGTACTCGCAGCGGCTGACGGTGACCAATGGCTCGGCATAGGTGGCCGCTTCACCAAAGGGCTGGGCTGCGCGCACAAAGCGGGCGGTGAACACATCGGTCGGCAAGGCCGGATCGCTGATGGCTAGCGGTCGGTACACGCCTCCGTCACCTACAGGAAAGGTGAAACCCTGGTTTCCCTGTTTTTCTACGGGGCCTTCGACATAACTGACGTCAGAAGCACCCGTTGCGGTGGCGCCATTCAAGAGGCGAAGCGGATGCGTATCGCTGGCGCGGATGATGCCGCGCGTGAGCGTGAGGGCGGTAGCCACGGAAAAGGGCGTACTCAGTTTGATGATGCCCGCACCTTTGTCGACCTCCAAACGGTGAAGCGTGAGGCGCCCCGAGCCGGTGCCCAGGATGTCCTGGTCAGCCGCACCTTCGAAGCGCACGAGTCCTTCCGTGGGCGAAGTGCCCATCACCACATCGGTATTGCTGTCAACGGTCAGCGATCCGCGAAAGCGACACGTGCCCGCGGCACACGGCTGCAACACGCCTGTTTCATTGGCGAAGGATGCGAGGCGGTGAAAGACATTTTCGGCCAGTTGGAATGTGCCCGAAGCAGAGGTGTTGCGCACAAACACGCTGTCTTGAAAGTTGGATGATGAAACCAAAAGATCGCCCGGGCCTGTTCGGGTAAGGTCGGTACGCCTGGCAAAAGCACCGGTAATGGTACTGGTTGAGGCGCCTGTCAAACTCATGGTGACGCGTTCGTTGAATTGATTTCCGCTGCCGGAGAGCAGGGTGGGTAGGGTAAGCCGGAAGCGGGTGTTGAACGTGCAGTTGGTGAGGCTGAGCGTAAGCGAGCCGGAAAGCGTTCGGTTGACGTTATTTAGTCGCCCGTGAGCGATTAGGTTCTTGAGGACCACGTTGCCCACGGAGGTGTCTGTAATTTCCATGCGCGCGGTGGCTTCGAGGGTGGCGGTGCCGCCAGCCGCTCCGGTGCTGATGGTGCCGTTCTGAAAGTTGGCGAACTCCACATAGTTTAAGAAGACGGTGCTGCCCTCGGAGGCGAGGTTGATGGAACCGGTGGACTGATTGTAGACATAGAAATTTCCATGACGGTTGGTACCGCGGCCGGTGATGGTGCCCGCGTTGTTGGTGTTGCCAAGATTTATAGAGCCCGGGGCATCGATGGCTTGAAGGGTGAGCAAGCCGGAGCCGCTGCGTAAGATGCTGCACGTCCACAGCGGATCGAACGTGCCGGAGATGACGCTGGCCTCGCTGCCGGTAAGCTCAAGCAGAAAATCGTTGTTAAAGCGGTTGCCGCTGCCGCAGTTTAAAACAGGCAGCGTAAGCCAGAAGCGATTATTAAACGTGCAGTTCGTGAGGCTGACCGCAAGCGAGCCGGTGAGCGTTCGGTTGATTGGGTTGATCGATCCGTTGGCAATAAAGTTGTTGAGGGCGATGGTGCCCACGGAGGTGTCTGTGATTTGCATGCGCGCGGTGGCTTCGAGGGTAGCGGTACCGCCAGCTGCTCCGGTGCTGATTGTGCCGTTCTGAAAGTTGGCGAACTCCACATAGTTTAAGAAGACGGTGCTGCCCTCTGAGGCGAGGTTGATGGACGCGGTGGCGAGGTTGTAGACATAGAAGTTTCCATGGCGGTTAGTGCCGCGGCCAGTAATGGTGCCCGCATCGTTGGTGTTGTTGAGGTTTACAAAGCCTGGGGCATCTATGGATTGAAGGGTGAGTGATCCGGAGCCGCTGCGCAAGATGCTGCACGTCCACAGCGGATCGAACGTGCCGGAGATGACGCTGGCCTCGCTGCCGGTAAGCTCGACCAGAAACTCGCTGTTGAAGCGGTTACCGCTGCCGCAGTTTAAAACAGGCAGCGTAAGCCAGAAGCGATTGTTAAACGTGCAGTTCGTGAGGCTGAGTGCAAGCGAGCCGGTGAGCGTTCGGTTGATTGGGTTGATCGATCCGTTGGCAACCAAGTTGTTGAGGGCGATGGTGCCTATGGAGGTGTCCGTGATTTGCATGCGCGCGGTGGCTTCGAGGGTGGCGGTGCCGCCAGCCGCTCCGGTGCTGATGGTGCCGGTCTGAAAGTTGGCGAACTCCACGTAGTTTAAAAAGACGGTGCTGCCCTCTGAGGCGAGGTTGATGGACGCTGTGGCGAGGTTGTAAACATAGAAGTTTCCATGGCGGTTAGTGCCGCGGCCAGTGATGGTGCCCGCGTTGTTGGTGTTGTTGAGGTTTACAAAGCCCGGGGCATCCATAGCTTGAAGGGTGAGTGATCCGGAGCCGCTGCGCAAGATGCTGCACGTCCACAGCGGATCGAACGTGCCGGAGATGACGCTGGCCTCGCTGCCAGTAAGTTCAACCAGAAACTCGTTGTTAAAGCGGTTGCCGCTGCCGCAGACAAGGCCTGGCAGCGACAGGTCGAGCGAGCGGTTGAAAACACATTGACTTAGGATTAACCGGGTTGTTCCCGTCAACGTGGTACCCGAGGCGGCAAACCATCCCTCGGCTGTGAGACGAGAGATGTCGAATGTGCCCAGGCCGGTGTCGGTCATCTCTACGCGAGCGGTGGTGGCGGCCGTTGCAGTGCCTCCGCCTGCGCCCAGGCTGATGGTGCTGTTTTGCAGATTTTGGAGGGAGACATCGTTCACAAACGTGCTTGGCCCGCCTGCATAGGCCAGTTGCATGGGCGAGAGCGCATCGTTGATGAAAAACGTACTCCCGTTATACGTTTCGGTTCCCTGGCTCCGCACCTCGCCCGCGTTGTTTTGGTTTCGGATGGTGATAGCCTGATAGGAGTTTGAGTCGAAGATAAGGTTGCCCAAACCGGTGCGTGTAAATCGGGCGATGGCGGTAAATACCGTTGCCGTGACGGAGCTCAGGGCTGTGCCGGTAACGGTCAGCGATACATTTTGCAACGTGCTGTTTGCCAGTTGGAGGTTGTCTGCGACACCCATCAAAGCAATGGCCAGGTCCGAGGTTTGAATCAGAACGTCACCCCCCTGCATGTAAACCACTCCGTTTTGCATGGGTGTTTGTCGGTTGGTCAGCACGGTGGTGTTCAGCGTGTCGCCATTCAGGTCGATGAGGCCTGTATAGCCGGTGTCGAAGAGCAATAAACGAATCGTTACGTCAGCGATGTCTACTGTGCAGACGGCTGGACCTTGTGCATCAAAGATGGCGTCATCGCCCGGGCCGGGCACACCGGCCCCGCCACTGCCCCCGCTGGTGAGCGCCCAGTTTTGCGGATCGCTCCAATTACCCGCGGCCGTTTGCCCCACCCAATAATAGGGCACGGCCCAACTGTGCAGTGCAAAAAAGAAGATTAAACCGACCAACCATAGCCTTTTGAAAACAAGACACTCTTTCATGAAGGCCTGCGATATCAGAAATGTGATAGACGTGACTCAAAGGTGCTGGCTTTCGCGCGGGAATACCTCCCCTAAAAAGAGGATTTTGGCGTGTAGAGGGTTGACGCATGAGCCCCATCGCGGACGCTGAAGGAAGGAAGCCATCAGTTTACGCTGTCGCGTGCCCCCCACGCGGGGCTTCACTACCGAAGGGGAACTCCGGAAGCACCGTTGGTATTAACTCCTTGCGACCGTTGTCCCAGTATTTACCTGGAGTGCGTGGCGGTCAAACCCTAACTCTGTTATTGTTCTTGCGTCCTGGCCAGTCAGCAAAAGGTTTCGTCATTCCATGGTTGACCTGCGCCCCAAGCATACGTTTATCATCACACCGTTTGAGGCAGACTATCTTTCAAAAGAAAGAATACGCAGGGTTTGCCTAAACACGTTTATCCGGAAATACCTGCCCCGCCTCGGATAGCAGGCTGGTCAAACTCAATGCCTTTCTCTATCTTTCGACTTCAATTTTTTTCTTATCCCCGAGTCCAAAACATATCGCGATGAAGCCACGCTGGTAGCTGCGTTGAAAAACAAGGACACTAAGGCGCTGGACTATCTATATGATCACTACGCGGCTGCGCTCTACGGCTCGGTGGTGCGGATTGTCAAAAACGAAGACATTGCCAGCGAGGTGCTGCAAGACGTGTTTCTGAAGATATGGGAGCGGATCGGCAGCTATGATCCCGGCAAGGGACGTCTGTTTACCTGGATGATCAACGTGGCGCGCAACCATGCCATCGACAAAACGCGCTCGCGCGAAGTGATCAAAAGCCGGAAAACCGATGACATCGATTTGCTCGTACATAAAATTGATCGCACCGAAACGGGGGAAACCCATACCGATACGATTGGACTGACCGAGGTGCTGAACCGCCTTACGCCCGACCAACGGTTTGTGGTAGACTATCTCTATCTGAAAGGCTATACGCACACGGAGCTGGCCGAGGAGTTTAACATACCCCTGGGTACCGTCAAAACCCGGCTGCGCGCGGCCATGATGGAATTGCGAAGCTTATTGAACGTAGAAGACAAAGAGTGAACGTACAAGAGTACATAGCGAGTGGAGTGTTGGAAGTCTATGCCTTGGGCGACTTACCCGCGCACGAACGTGCCCAGGTAGAGGAGAACATTGTACGCTATCCGGCTTTGCGCGAAGAACTGGCCCGCATTGAATGGACGCAAGCCGCGCTGCTGAAGCAGGCATCGATCGCGCCTCCGGCAGCGGTAAAGCAACACCTGATGCAACGACTGGCCCCCCCTGCGCGCGAAGGCCAAACCGTAGGCTGGGTGCCTGCCTACTGGCGCTTGGCTGCGGCCGCGTCCATCGTGTTGGCCGTGGTGGCCGGCTACCTGGCCTTCTATTACAGGGCCCAATGGGTGCGCTCGCAGGTGGCCTTGAACGAATATATGGCGCAAAACCAGCAAATGGCGCAGAACTATAACACCGTAAACGAACGGTTGGACAAACTGCAGGCCGATCTGGCCATCATCGAAAATACCCAGTTCACCAAGGTGGTGATGACGGGTACACAAAACGATCCGCAGGCACAGGCCTCGGTGTATTGGAACAAAACCACCGAAGAAGTGTACGTCAGCATTCAGTCGCTGAAAGGCATCGCCCGGGAAAATCAATATCAGTTGTGGGCGTTGGTAGACGGCAAGCCGGTGGATGCGGGGGTCTTTGATGGCGGCTTCACCGGGCTGCTCAAGCTCAAAAACGTGAAGGGCGCACAGGCCTTTGCCATTACGGTGGAGACACGGGGCGGAGTGGCTTCACCCACCCTCTCGGCCATGCAGGTGATTGGCGCACTGCCCCGCGGGTAGCCTGCATAGTTACTTTGCGGTCGTTTTTTGGATATACGGGAACTTGTTCTTATCGGTTTTGGTAGTAGTTCACCGGCCCGGGCCGACCGTTGGGCTGGAAAAAGATCGATTGGGAGGCATATACGGCTACTTTACGGGTATCAACTGTTCAAGCTATGCCCTATGAAAATGTTACCGGTTCGTTTTTATCATCAGCGTGCGCGTATCTTCGCGGTCTTGCTGGTGGTCAGTTTGGTGGTTTATTTCTTAATTAAATACAGCAGGGCAGCCCTCGAATGACGCAACGAAAAAAAACCATGATGCCCGTGAAAGGCTATTTCGTCCGCGCACGCGTGTTTGGCTGGATCATGTTGACCCTCCTGGTCGGCTATGGACTGTACATCGCCTATCGCTATTTCACTGACTGAGGGCATCGTATCTCTTTGATTTAGTCGGTTTCGTTTCGGCCGTGCGCTCTTCGCAGGTGTTGGCATTCCTTTTTATCTTTCGGGCATATGGTAAAAACCACGGTGTTTTTCTTTTTGGCCCTGTTGGGCAGCAGCCCGATAGGGGCACAAGCCACCCTGCTTCGCGAAGGCAAACAGTTGTTGGATCAAAAAAAATACCCTGAGGCCGAGCAGAAGTTTTCGCAGGCGCTGGCCACGGGCTACGACTCGGCCGAAGTGTACTTGAGGCGTGGGCTGGCGCGGCTGAAGCAAAAGAAATTTTCAGACGCAGGCGTGGATTTGGAAACGTACCGGCAGCGCAAAGGCGAAAGCTCGGTGGCATTGCTCTATGGGCTGGCGGTGGTGCGGTGGGAAGAAAAGCAGACCGATGCGGCTTTTTATTTTTTCAGACAGGCGCATGCCAAGGGGGCCGCTTTTGAGCCCGTTGACCTGTATCGCCTGGGGCTTATGTATGCGCAACGAGCGTATGACAACGAAGCCATCGAACTGCTCACAAAAGCCGAAAGAACCGGCACCAAAACCCCGGAGTTGTACGAGGCCCGTGGCCGCGCAAACTACCGTCAAAAGCAATATGAAAAAGCCGTGGCTGATCTGGCGCCCTTCCTGGCGGCCAAACCAGACGATGTTGTAGCAAATGAATGCATGGGCCTTTCGTTGGCGCGGCTACAAAAACGAACGGAAGCGCTTCCTTTTTTGACCCGCGCAGCGGCCCAGCGCTCCGCACAACCCGAAGTGTATTTCTATCTCGGTGAGCAGGCGCTTGCCAACCAGCAACCGGCCCGGGCCATCGCGTGCTTTGCCAAAGCCGATTCGTTGGGTTTTCAAAACACACGTTTCCACACCGCCCGCGGCCACGCGTGGTTTATGATGGACAGCCTGGCCGCGGCCCTGCGCGAATTCGACAAAGCCTTGAAATGGGATCAAACCCACGGGCCGGCCTTGGCTGCGCGTGCCAACGTCTATTTCAGGCAGGAAAAATGGGCGCGGGTGATTACAGATGTGGCACTGGCCGAGGCTTTGAATGCCGCCCAGCCGGCAGACCTTGAGCGCTGCGCGCAGGCATGGGCCGGGTTAGGCGATTACCCGCAGGCCATCGCTTGGTTGAGTAAAGTACTGGCAAAACAGAATCAGGCCGCCTACCTGGTGCAGCGGGGCCAGTGGTGGCTGCGTGTGAACGAAAAGGCAAAAGCCTGCTCGGATTTTGCGGCCGCTCAAAAGTTGGGGATGCCGGTGGATGAGGAACTGAAAAAAATCTGCCGCTGACAGCCCTCTGCGCTTCCTCGCCAGCGCACTCAAAGAGATGAAAAAGATTTTGCTATATGGTGTAGGCATCGTTTTGGTTTTTGTGCTCTGGGTGGTGGTGCGCTATTGGAAGAGCGACCTCCCGCTGGACGAGCTTAAAGCGAAATATGCCCCACCGCCCTCGCGCTTTGTACGCGTGCAGGGCATGGATGTTCACTACCGCGATGAAGGGAGCGCACGCGATTCGGTGCCCGTGGTTTTGTTGCACGGAACCGGATCCAGTTTGCACACCTGGGAACCGTGCGTTCAGCAGTTGAAAGACGACTATCGCGTAGTCACGTTGGATTTGCCCGGCTATGGCCTCACCGGTCCCCATCCGCAGCGCGTGTATTCACCCGATTTTTATGTGGGCTTTGTGGCCGACTTCCTGCGCGCGCTTCGCATTCGCACCTGCATCATCGGGGGCAATTCGTTGGGCGGTGGCATTGCGTGGCAGTTTGCCCATGCCCACCCCACAAGCGTTGCCAAGCTCATCCTGTTGGATGCAGGCGGGTATCCCACCGTATCCCACCGTAAGCCGATCGCCTTTTCGCTGGCGCAAACACCCCTCATCAAACATGCCTTGAAACGCATTACGCCTTATCCCCTGGCGGTGAAGAGTATCCGAAATGTGTACGCCCAGCCGGAGCGCGTTACCGATTCCGTGGTCAGGCGCCACTATGAACTTTTTCTGCGCGAGGGAAACCGTCAGGCGTTTATCGACCGGATGGAATACGTTCCCTATCCGGATAATGCATCCCGCATCCGAGCGCTTCACGTGCCTACGTTGATTGTGTGGGGAGCGGAGGACCGCCTGATACCCATCGAAAATGCGTATCGCTTTCAAGCGGATTTGCCCAACGACACGCTGGTGATCATCCCCGGTGTGGGGCATGTGCCCATGGAGGAAGACCCTGCCGCCACCGTCAAAGCGATGCGCTTGTTTCTGGGCACGAAGTAAACACAAACCCGGTCGGTATATTTGATTTTTCATCTCCATGCAACTCGCTTCTTACATTGAACACACCAACCTGAGTCCCACGCTCACCGTGTACGACATCGACCGACTCGTGGAAGAGGCCAGGCACCATCGGTTCCTGGGCGTGTGTGTGCCGCCCTTTTGGGTCAAGCGGGCCCAGCGCGAAATAGGCCCTTCACCCATCACATTGGTGACCGTGGCCGGATTCCCCCTGGGCTATTCCATGACCGAGACCAAGTTGGACGAAATCAAGCGTGCCCTCGACAACGGAGCACAGGAGATTGACGTGGTGTGGAATATTTCCAGCTTCAAAACCGGGTATCCGTGGACAAAAGTGGAGATCGCCAAGTGTGCCAAGCTGGTACACGACCAACAACGCATGCTCAAAGTCATCCTCGAGACCGCCCACCTCACCCACGATGAGATACGCCTGGGGTGCAAGCTTTGTGCCGATGCCGGTGCCGACTTTGTCAAAACGTCCACCGGATTTGCCCACGCGGGTGCCACGGTGGAGCACGTGCGGTTAATGCGCGCATCGGTGCCTCCGTCAGTTGGTGTGAAAGCATCGGGCGGCATCAAAACAGCCGCGCAGGCGGTGGCGCTCATCGAAGCCGGGGCCGACCGACTGGGTACGTCTTCCGGAGTTAATATCGTAACTTCGCCCACACGAAATCCCAACCCATGACCGATTTTCTGAACGACTTGTTTCCGGAGGAGTCAGCCATTCCTGCCCACGCGCAAATCCCGGCACGCATTGATCAACGCGAGTACTTGGTGGGAGGCGCGTTGGTCACCTGGCCGGGCGACCAAGCCCCGGTGCTGAGTCCGGTGTTTCTCAAAACAAAAAACGGATCAGAACAAAAAGTACTCGGAAGCACACCGTTGCTCACATCTAAGGAAGCGCTCGAAGCCATGGAGGCGGCCGTAAAGGCGTATGACCTCGGGCACGGGGTGTGGCCTATGATGACGGTGGCCGAGCGCATTGGCCACGTGGAAATTTTTTTGGAGAAGATGCGCGCCAAGCGAGCGGAGGTGGTAAACCTGCTGATGTGGGAGATAGGCAAAACGCAAAAGGATTCGGAAAGGGAGTTTGATCGCACGTGCGACTACATCGTTGACACCATCAACGCCCTGAAAGAGTTGGATCGCAACTCAGCGCGCTTTGTGCAAGAGCAGGGCATCATGGCGCAGATCAGGCGCGTGCCGTTGGGAGTGGCCTTGTGCATGGGGCCTTACAACTACCCGCTGAACGAAACGTTCAGTACGCTCTTCCCCGCCTTGATTTTGGGCAATACGGTGGTGTTTAAGCCGGCTAAGTACGGGGTGTTGCTCATCCGCCCGTTGTTGGAGGCTTTTCGCGATAGTTTTCCGCCTGGCGTTATCAACGTGATTTATGGAAGGGGCCGCGAAACGGTGGGGGCCTTGATGGAATCCGGAAAGATTGATGTGTTTGCATTTATAGGCACCAACAAAGGAGCCAACGACCTCAAGCGCCTTCACCCCAAGCCGCACCGCTTGAAAGCTATTTTGGGATTGGATGCCAAAAATCCCGCCATCGTGTTGCCCGATGCAGACTTGGCCAATGCCGTGAGCGAATGTGTGTTGGGCTCGTTGTCGTTTAACGGGCAGCGCTGCACAGCTTTGAAAATACTGTATGTGCATGCGAGTCGGGTAGAAGAGTTTAACAAGCGCTTTTGTGCCGAGGTAGCAAAACTAAAACCCGGTATGCCGTGGGAACCGGGTGTGGGGTTGACCCCCTTGCCCGAGCCGGGTAAAACCGACTACCTGAAAGCCCTGGTGGCGGATGCAGAGAAACATGGCGCCCGCGTGATCAATGAAAACGGGGGCGTGTCGCATCAGACGTTTTTCTATCCGGCCGTGCTCTTTCCGGTCAACAATAAAATGAGGGTGTATGTGGAAGAGCAGTTTGGCCCCCTGGTGCCGATTGTTCCGTATGAAAATGTATCGGAGGCCATCGACTATGTGGTGAATTCCAATTTTGGACAGCAAGTCAGCATTTTTGGAAAGGACTCCCGGCAACTGGCGAAACTGATCGATGCCTTTTCAAGTCAGGTTGGGCGCATCAACATCAACACCCAATGCCAGCGCGGGCCCGATACCTTTCCGTTTAACGGGCGCAAAGACTCAGCCGAAGGGACGCTTTCGGTAGCCGATGCGCTGCGCGTGTTTTCGATCCGCACGTTGGTGGCGGCCAAGATCACCGAGGGAAATAAGCAAATCATCGGCACCATCATCCGCAACCGCGAGAGTTCATTTTTGAGTACCGATTATATCTTCTAGCGGGCGCAAGCTTTCCTGCGGGAAGAAAAAACGCCAAAATTCGGCTGAGAATGCATTTTTGAATTTGACAAATCCGGAATCTAATTCCGGATTTGTCAAAATTGCTCTCGTCCGCCACGCCTCCAAGAAGCTAAGACAACTGGCCGCCAAGTTTCCCGTGGTGGGCATACTTGGCCCCGGGCAGTCGGGCAAGACTATGCTGGGCCAAACATCTTTTTCCCCGAAAGCCCTGCGTTAGCTTTAAAAACGGGTAGCGCTATACCAGGTACTCAAACAAGTTCTCGTTTGGATTGATTTCTGTGTAGTTCAGTTTGTAGTGCTGCATACGGCCGAGCAGCGCTTCGTAGTCTTCGCGGGCTTTCAACTCAATGCCAATCAGCGCAGGGCCGCTCTCTTTGTTGTGTTTTTGGATAAACTCAAACCGGACAATGTCATCGGTGGGCCCCAGGATGAAGTTGACAAACTCTTTTAAGGCCCCGGGGCGTTGTGCAAAGCGCACAATGAAATAGTGTTTGAGCCCTTCGTACAACAAGGAACGCTCTTTGATTTCCTGCATGCGGTCGATGTCGTTGTTGCCACCGCTGAGTATGCACACGACCTTTTTGCCTTTAATCACCTCCGCATATTGGTCCAGGGCGGCAATGGTGAGCGCGCCTGCGGGTTCCGCTACAATGGCATCTTCGTTGTACAATTGCAAGATGGTAGAACTTACTTTTCCTTCCGGCACCAATAACATGTCGGCCAGCGTGTCTTTGCAAATCTGGAAGGTAAGATCGCCTACTTTTTTGACCGAGGCACCATCCACAAATCGCTGAATGCTGTCCAGCATAACCGGTTTGCCCGCTTTGAGTGCTTCTTTCATGGAAGGCGCGCCTTGCGGCTCCACCCCGATGATTTTGGTGTGAGGCGAGTAGGTCTTGAAATAGTGGGCCACGCCCGCGCACAGACCGCCACCGCCTACCGGAACGAAGACAAAATCAATATCGGATTGCTCCTCCAGTATTTCTTTAGCCACGGTGCCCTGCCCTTCAATGGTTTTCCAATGGTCGAACGGGGGAACAAAGACCCGGTTATGCTCCTCGCAAAACCGAAGCGCATGATCCTGGCATTCATCAAACGTATCGCCAATCAGCACGATCTCAATCAAGCCATTGCCAAACATTTTCACCTGATTGATTTTTTGTTTGGGCGTAATGGCGGGCATGTAGATGACGCCCCGGATGTGGAGCAACTTGCACGAGAGCGCCACCCCCTGCGCGTGGTTTCCCGCGCTGGCACACACCACCCCCTTATTTCGCTGCTCGGCCGAGAGGCTTTGAATCAAATTGTACGCCCCGCGGATTTTGTATGACCGCACCACCTGCAAATCTTCGCGTTTCAAAAACACCTCGGCCCTCCACCGCGCGGATAGCTTGTGGTGAAATTGCAACGGAGTTTTGAGCACGATGTTTTTTAACACCAAGTGCGCCCGGTGAATGTCGATATCCGGTGTGAGGGTTACCATTTTTTAAACGTAGGCAGTAGGCAAATGGCAATAGGCCATATTGCCCCTTGCCTACTGCATTTGCCTACTAGTTAATCATGCTCGCTTCCACCTTCTCCTTCTCGGGTCTTAACGCGCGCACGGCAGCACCGGCTTGCCACAACTCGCTTTCGCGAAGTTCTTTCAACTCTTCGGCCAGCTTTTCGCGGTAGTCGGGTTTGCTGCACGTCTCGATTGTTCGCTTCGCTTCTGCCCCGCTGGCCACGCTTTCGTACAGTTCTTTAAACACGGGCAACGTAGCGGCTTTGAATTTCTTTTTCCAATCCAACGCCCCGCGTTGTGCCGTGGTGGAGCAGTTGGCATACATCCAATCCATGCCGTTCTCGGCCACCAGGGGCATCAGGCTTTGGGTAAGTTCTTCCACGGTTTCGTTGAAGGCCTCAGAGGGCGAGTGGCCTTTGGATCGCAGCACTTCATACTGCGCTTCAAAGATGCCGGCAATGGCGCCCATGAGCGTGCCGCGTTCGCCTGTCAGGTCGCTGTACACTTCTTTTTTGAAGTCTGTTTCGAACAGATAGCCCGAGCCCACGCCAATGCCCAAGGCAATGGCGCGTATTTTGGCTTGGCCTGTGGCATCCTGAAATACGGCATAGCTGGAGTTGATGCCCTTGCCCTGTAAAAATAGTCTGCGCACAGACGTGCCCGAGCCTTTCGGGGCGGCCAAAATCACGTCTACATCAGCCGGGGGGATAATGCCCGTTTGCTCTTTGAATGTGATACCAAAGCCGTGTGAAAAATAGAGTGCTTTGCCTTTGGTGAGGTAAGGCTTGATAACCGGCCATGTCTCAATCTGGCCGGCATCGCTCATCAAAAACTGGATGATGGTTCCGCGCTTGGCGGCCTCGGCAATGTCAAACAGCGTTTCACCCGGCACCCAGCCGTGGGCCATGGCTTTGTCCCATGTTTTGGTGCCCTGGCGTTGCCCCACAATGATGGAGAAGCCATTGTCGCGCAGGTTCAATGCCTGGGCCGGCCCTTGCACGCCATAGCCTATGATGGCGATGGTTTCGTTTCGCAACACGTCCAATGCTTTGTTCATCGGGAATTCCTCGCGGGTCACCACTTCTTCAAAGGTGCCGCCAAAATTGATCTTTGCCATGGTATTGATTTTAGATGTTAATTTTTGAATCTCGGATGGTTAAGTTGTCAGTCCACGTCCACGATGCGCTCGCTCATGTCAAAGTACACGTGGCTGCCGCTAAAGATTTTTACTTCTTCTACTTCGATAAGTTTTTCCAGTTGCAGGCGTACTTTCTCAACCAAATCAGGGGTGGTGAAAACGAGCATGACCACGCCCCCGCGTTTAAAATCCTCTTCGTTTTCGTGGGCCATCAGTTTTTTGATGCGCACGCGCCTGCGGTTGAGCACGTTGATGATGCGGTTCAACACCGAAAAATTATTGTCGGCCAGCAACGTCAGGGTGAATTCTTCTTTCATGACGCGCGGTTTTTTTGAGGTATTTCCAAAATCACCTCCGCTACGCCTGCCCCCGCGGGTACCATCGGGAATACATTGTCTTCTTTTTCGACCACCACCTCCAGGAAGTAAGCAGAGGCTGCGTCCAGCATGTTCTCCAAAGCCGCTTTCAAGTCCTTTTGGTGCGTGACCTTGTCGGCACGGATGTGATACGCCTCCGCGATTTTGATGAAGTCGGGGTTGCGCATTTCGGTAAACGAATAGCGCTTGCCGTGGAACAGTTGCTGCCACTGCCGTACCATTCCCAAAAAATTGTTGTTCAGCACCAATATCTTCACGGGGATTTCATACTCCATGATGGTGCCCAACTCCTGGATGGTCATTTGATAGCCACCATCGCCAATGATGGCAATGACCTGCTTGTCGGGTGCGGCTACTTTGGCCCCGAGTGCCGCGGGCAGCGCAAAGCCCATGGTGCCCGCACCGCCCGAGGTGATGCTGGTGCGTGGATTTTTGTATTGGTAGTAGCGTGAAGTCACCATTTGATGTTGGCCCACATCGGTTACCACCACGGCCTTGCCTTGTGTGAGCTCGGATAGCATGTAGACCACCTCTGCCATCTTCAGGCTGTTGGTGTTGCTGATTTCTTTCTCCACCACTTTCTCAAACTCTTCCTGATTGAGCCGCGTAAAGCTGGCAATCCAGTCGGGATAGCGATTGGCAGAACACAACGGTGTCAGCGCGGTCAACGCTTCTTTGGCATCGGCATGGATGGCCACCTCAGCCCGGATGATTTTGTTGATCTCGGCTTTATCCAACTCCACATGGATCACCTTGGCTTGTTTGGCGTATTTGCTCACGTTGCCCGTCACGCGATCGTCAAAGCGCATGCCCACCGCAATGAGCACATCGCATTCGTTGGTGTTGATGTTGGGGCCATAGTTGCCGTGCATGCCCAGGTAGCCTACGTAGTTGGGGTGGTCGGTAGGAAACGCCCCAAGCCCCAACAGCGTGCTTGCCACGGGAATGCCCGTTTTCTCAGAAAAGGCAATCAGCTCTTGTGTGGCGTTGGCCAACAATACTCCTTGCCCGGCCAGTAAATAGGGGCGTTTGGCTTGGTTGATGAGCGTGGCGGCTGCCTGCACATCTGCCATTGACAAAACCGGCTTGGGTTGGTAAGTGCGAACGTGGGTACATGGCACGTACGGCTCTTCTTCGATCAGTTCGTTCTGTGCATTTTTTGTGATGTCCACCAGCACGGGCCCGGGCCGGCCGCTGGCAGCAATGTAAAAGGCTTTGGCAATGGCCGGGGCAATGTCCTTGGCTTCGGTGACTTGCACATTCCACTTGGTGACGGGCAGCGTGGTGTTGATAACGTCTGTTTCCTGAAAGGCATCGGTACCCAGCAAATGGGCAAATACCTGACCGGTGATGCACACCACGGGGGTTGAGTCGATCAAGGCATCGGCCAGCCCGGTGACCAGGTTGGTGGCACCTGGCCCGGAGGTGGCAAACACCACACCTGTCTTTCCGGACACCCGTGCATAGCCTTGGGCCGCATGGATGGCCCCTTGCTCATGCCGCACTAAAAAGTGTTTGAGTTTGTCGGCATACGAATACAGCGCATCGTACACGGGCATAATGGCACCACCGGGGTAGCCGAAGATGTGCTCCACGTTTTCTTCCACCAGGCAACGGAGCAATAATTCCGACCCCGTGATTTTCACGGCAGCCTTCATCGCCACCTCTTCTCGTTTTTCAATCTCGGTTGCTACCATTGTCATTTTGTTTTTATTCTTTTCATCCTCCGAAGCGTTAGCGAAGGAGGGCCGTCCACGGGGCCCCTGGTCAACGTCAGTCCTCGTCCGTCACGCATCCTTCAGCCGCGGTTTTCACCAGCTTCGCGTACTTGTACAAGATGCCGTGGTTTACGCGCAGCGGCTTGGGTTTGTATTGCGATCTGCGAATCGCCAGTGTCTTTTCATCCACCAGCAGATTGATTTGGTGTTTTTTTACATCAATCTCGATCCAGTCACCGTCTTCTACCAAGGCCAGTAGCCCCCCGTCAAACGCTTCGGGTGTGATGTGGCCGATGACGAAGCCATGTGAGCCTCCGCTGAAACGACCATCGGTGATGAGGGCCACACTTTTGCCCAGGCCGGAGCCCATGATGAGCGAAGTGGGCTTCAACATCTCGGGCATGCCGGGGGCTCCCTTGGGCCCCACGTAGCGGATTACCACCACATCGCCCTCGTTGATTTTTCCTGACTGGATGCCATCCACCAACTCAAATTCACCATTGAACACGCGGGCCGTTCCTTTGAATCGCTCCCCTTCTTTTCCGGTTATCTTGGCCACCGATCCTTTTTCGGCCAGGTTGCCGTACAGAATCTGAAGATGGCCTGTTTTCTTTAACGCGCGCTCTACGGGTACCATCACGTCTTGCTTTTCAAAGTCCAGGTCGTGGGCGGGCGCGATATTTTCCGCCACCGTTTTTCCGGTCACCGTCAGGCAGTCGCCATGCAGATATCCTTTTTGCCACAGGTACTTCATCACGGCCGGCACGCCACCGATTTTGTGTACCGCTTCCATCAGGTATTTGCCACTGGGTTTCAGGTCGCCCAGCAGCGGGGTCTTGTCTGAAATCCGCTGGAAGTCGTCTTGTGTCAAAGACAAGCCCACACTTTTGGCCATGGCGATGAGGTGCAACACGGCATTGGTGGACCCTCCCAGTACCATCACGAGCGTAATGGCATTTTCAAATGCCTGGCGCGTCATGATGTCGCGCGGCTTGATGTCTTTTTCCAGCAGCAGCCGAATGGCTTTGCCGGCTTCGACACACTCGTTCGATTTTTCCTGGCTCAACGCAGGGTTGGACGAAGAGTAGGGCAACGCCATGCCCAGGGCCTCGATGGCCGAAGCCATGGTATTGGCCGTGTACATGCCCCCACACGCGCCCGCACCCGGACAAGAGTTTTGAATGATGCCCTTGAAGTCCTCTTCGGAAAGCTGGCCTTTGATTTTTTCGCCCAGGGCCTCAAACGCTGAGATGATGTTCAGTTCTTTGCCCTTGTAATGTCCACCGGCAATGGTGCCTCCGTACACCATGATGGCCGGCCGATTCAGCCTTCCCATCGCAATCAACGACCCGGGCATGTTTTTGTCGCACCCCACCACGGCAATGAGGCCGTCATAATATTGGGCTCCGCATACGGTTTCAATCGAATCGGCAATGACATCGCGGCTCACCAGCGAGTAGCGCATTCCTTCCGTGCCGTTGGCGATGCCATCGCTGACGCCAATGGTGTGAAACACCAGCCCCACCAGCTCTTGGTCCCACACGGCCTGCTTCACTTCGCGCGCCAGATCGTTCAAATGCATGTTGCACGTGTTGCCATCAAAGCCGGTGCTCACAATGCCAACTTGTGCTTTTTTTAAATCCTGCTCTGACAGCCCTATGCCGTATAGCATCGCTTGCGAAGCAGGCAGTGTCGGGTCTTGGGTAATGGTGCGGCTGTATTTGTTCATGGTCAAAACCGGGCGGTTATACGATCACGTAGCTGTAACTCTTGTCCAGCACAATACACTGGTAGGCTTCCTGCACCACTGCACCCAGCGATGACTTCCAGGGTTTGCGGAACGGCTGGCCTTCCACCGATTGAATGCTGATGACTTCGGCAGCCGTGCCGCAGAAAAAGGCACTGTCTGCATCGAATAGGTCCTCTACCCGAAAGAGGCGTTCCTCCACCGGAATTTCCAACTCGTGACAAATTTCCAAGACCGTGGCTCGGGTAATGCCGGGTAAAATATTTCCCAACGGGGGGGTGTAGAGCACTCCGTCTTTCTCAAAAAAGAAGTTGGCACCGGGCCCCTCGGCCACATAGCCTTTGGCATCCAGCATGAGGGCCTCGTCAAAGCCGCGCTCGCGGGCCTCGGTGGTAGCCAAAATCGAGTTGACGTAATGACCGCACACTTTGGCCTCCACATGCACCGACTTAGGATTGGGCCGCTGATAGGAAGACACGCACACGCGCAAGGGTTGATCCCCCAGGTATTTGCCCCATTCCCAGGCAGCGATCATCACCGATACCTCTTTGGGCGCAGTCAACGACATGTTGGGGCTTGCATACACCAACGGCCGCACGTACGCATTGGTGAGCTTGTTTCGCTCCAGTACCTGGTAGCTGATCTGAGTCAACTCTTCCGCGGTGTAGTGAAAGGGTATGTTGATGAGGGCACAGCTTTTGCGCAACCGTTCAAAATGCTCGTGGGCCTTGAATATCTTAACACCATTGATGGTTTGGTAGGCCCGGATGCCCTCAAACGTGCCGTAACCATAATGCAGGGTTTGGCTGAACAGGTCAATGCGCGCGTCTTTGGCTTTTACGAATTTTCCATCGAGGAAGAGTACCGTTTGGTCGTTGTAGTACATGGTTTTTTTTTGAACAATCGTTAGTTGGTTACCAAGGCCATAAAATAAAACCGTCCCGCGGGTGGGCGGGACGGTCTTTTGTTTCTTTTGCTCAACAACGTCACCAGCCCCGTTTATGCGGGAGTAGAATGACGCTGATAATCACAAGCACGCGACTGATCGAAATCAGACTCGTGTTTAAAAATGACTCGCTGAAAAACTTCATGACTCTTTTTTCTCTTGTGCGCTTACAAGATTGCAGAATTTATTCTGTTCCAACAACGGGCAGCGCACAAAAAATTTTGGATAGACATGAACGGTTGTTAGCCAAAACACTTGTTAGGAAGCCAGGCTTTTGATGTCATCCATGATTCGCTGTGCCAACGCGTTGGCCTTTTTCTCGTTTTGCGACTCGGCATAAATGCGGATGATGGGCTCGGTGTTGGACTTACGCAGGTGAACCCATTCTCTGGCGGACTCAAAGTCGATTTTCACACCGTCAGCGGTGTTGATTTTTTCGTGTGCGTACCGGGCCTTCACTTTTTCCAAAATACCGTCCACGTCCAGCCCGGGGGTTAGTTCGATCTTGTTTTTCGAGATGAAGTAGGAGGGATAGCGGGCACGCAGGGCCGAGGCTTTCAGCTTGGATTTGGCCAGGTGCGAAAGAAACAGGGCGATGCCGATCAGCGCATCGCGCCCGTAGTGAAAGTCGGGCACAATGATGCCCCCATTACCTTCGCCACCAATCACGGCCTTGGTTTCTTTCATGGCCGTCACCACATTTACCTCACCCACGGCCGCTGCCGTGTAGGTGCCCTTGGCCTTTTCGGTGATGTCGCGCAGGGCGCGCGTGGATGACAAGTTGGATACGGTGTTGCCCTTTCGTTTGGACAATAGATAGTCGGCCACCGCCACCAGCGTATACTCTTCGCCAAACGGCTTGCCATCTTCCTGGATCAACGCCAGCCGGTCCACGTCCGGATCAACCACAATGCCCAAGTCACACCTCTCTTTTTTTACTTTTTTGGCGATGGCGGTCAAGTGCTCGGGCAGCGGTTCGGGGTTGTGGGGGAAGTACCCCGTTGGGTCGCAATACAACTCCACTACCTTTTTTACGCCCAGGGCCTTTAGCAACTTGGGCACGGCCACGCCACCGGTGGAGTTGACCGCATCCACCGCGATTTTGAATTTTGCTTTCTTGATCGCCTTTACATCCACCCACTTGTATTGCAAAATCAGGTCGATGTGTTTTTGAATGTATTTGTCTTTTTTTGTGTAGCTGCCCAGCGCCTCCACCTCGCTGAAAACAAAATCCTCGGCTTGTGCCCGCCTCAGTACTTCGGCTCCATCCGCAGCCGATATGAACTCTCCCTTTTCGTTCAACAGCTTGAGTGCATTCCACGGCATGGGGTTGTGGCTGGCGGTGAGGATGATGCCTCCGTGGGCTTTTTCCCATGTCACGGCCAGTTCTACCGTGGGGGTGGTGGACAAGCCCAGGTCGATGACGTTCAGCCCCAGGCTTTGCAGGGTGGCGGCCACCAGTTGGCTCACCGTTTCGCCCGACAATCGAGCATCGCGGCCGATCACGATTTTTTTGCCTTTTCGGGATTGCACCCAGCTACCAAAAGCCGCAGCAAACTTTACCACGTCTACAGGGGTGAGGTTATCACCTGGTTTTCCGCCAATCGTTCCGCGGATGCCGGAGATGGATTTGATCAGTGTCACAGTATGCAAAGTTAAACGATACTTGATTAAACGGCCGGCTCCTGCTGGCTGAGGCAATGAAACGACCCCAACCCCCAGATGATATCGGTAGAGTCAATGCCTACTACTTTTCGGTCGGGGAAGCAATCTTGCAAAATGCCGAGTGCCTTGTCATCGTTGCGATCGCGGAAGGTGGGTACCACCACATGCTTGTTGGCAATGTAGAAGTTGGCGTACGAGGCCGGCAGCCGCTGTCCTTCGTATTCCACGGGCGAAGGCATCGGAAGTTCTACGATGTTCAATGGCCGTCCGTTTTCGAGGCGCAGGGAGTGCAGTTCTTTGAGATTTTCCTTCAACAAGTGGTAGTTCGCGTCATGCGCGTGGTCTTCCACGAGGGTGACTACCGTGTCGGCATTCACAAAGCGGGTCAGGTCGTCAATGTGGCCATCGGTATCATCGCCCACAATGCCATCGCCCAGCCAAAGAATATGGTCTACCCCATAAAACCGGATCAGGTATTCTTCAATTTGTTTTTGGCTCAGGTGCGGATTGCGGTTGGGGTTCAGCAAACAGGCACGGGTGGTGAGCAGCGTTCCCTTGCCGTTGAATTCCACCGAGCCGCCTTCCATGACGATGCCGGGATGCACAACGGGCCATCCAAAATGGTGGGCGATCAAGGTAGGGATGACATCGTCCAGGTCGTAGGGAGGATATTTGCCGCCCCAGGCATTGTAGCCCCAGTCGACAATCATTTTTTTCTTTTCGGTGCGGTGAATCAGAAAGGCCGGGCCGTGATCGCGGCACCACGCATCGTTGGTGGGGTGGAAATAGAATTCGACTTTGGAGAGATCTGCTCCGGCTTTGGCCAGGTGGTTCGTGGCTTTTTGTTTCATCGGTTCATCGGCCACATTGATGCGCACGATTTCGCCTTCGGCCACGTACTTGACAAACTCCGCATAACGCGGGTAGATGGTTTCAATTTTTCCCGGCCAGGAAGCTTCCTTGTGCGGCCAGCTCAGCCACGTAGCTTCGTGAGGGGCAAATTCAGCGGGGAAGTAGTAGCCTGACTGCTTGGGAGAGTCCGTAAGTCCGAAAGACGGAAAGTTGGATAACTGATTCATTGGAGTGTTTTTCGAAGGGAAACAATCATCACCAGTATTTCTTCGCATCGTTGATAAATATTCGAGAAGTCTTCTTGTGTGATAATATTTCTTTTTTGGGCGAGATAGATGCAACTGACTACTTCGATGTTCGATCGTAGGGCAATCCCCAAGAAGCGATTAAACTCGCGGTTTGTCTGGCCGGTCGAGCCTTCGGCAATGTTTAGCGAGACCGAGTCGGCTGCGCGTTTTAGTTGAGAGGTCAAAATGTAAAGTTCGTCCTTTGGAAATTTTTTGGTGACTTCATGCACCGTGGCCGATAGCTCCACGGCCTTTTGCCAGACGATCAATTTTTCAAACTTAAACGCCATCGCTTCGGACTTTCGGACGAGAGACTTCCGGACTACTCGTCAATAAACCTTTTCGTGATCGGCTGATAGGAGTCAATTCGTCTGTCGCGCAGGAAGGGCCAGTGCGTGCGGTAGCTGTCGGTGCGGCCCAGGTCTATTTCTTGCACGTGCACTTCTTCCTTGTCGTGAGGAGCCAGGTACAGCACGCGGCCGAGGGGGTTGCTGATGAACGAGCCGCCCCAAAACTTCATGGCCCCGTTTTGTTCCAAGCCCACGCGGTTTACGCTCACCACATGCAGGCCGTTGGCCACGGCATGGCTGCGCTGAATGGTTTGCCAGGCGTTGTACTGTTCGCTGTTGGTGGCGTCATCTTGCGAGGTAGCCCAGCCAATGGCGGTCGGGTAAAACAACAGCTCGGCCCCCATCAGTGCGGTGATGCGTGCGGCTTCCGGATACCATTGGTCCCAGCAAATAAGCACGCCCACGGTGGCAAACTTGGTTTTGAATACCTTGTAACCCAGGTCACCGGGGGTGAAGTAAAATTTTTCGTAGTAGGCCGGATCGTCCGGGATGTGCATTTTTCGATACTTGCCCAGATACGCCCCATCCGCATCGAGCACGGCTGTGGTGTTATGATAGAGTCCTTCGGTACGTTTTTCGAAAAGCGATGCGATGATCACTACGCCCAATTCGTTGGCCACTTTTGAAAGCGCCTCGGTGGTGGGGCCGGGTATGGGCTCTGCCAACTGGAAGTTGTCGTAGTCTTCCACATCGCAGAAGTACAGCGAGGTAAACAGCTCTTGCAGGCATACGATCTGAGCGCCTTGCGTGGCTGCTTGGCGTATGCGTTCGGTGGCTTTCGCTACGTTTTCACGGGGCGAGGCGGTGCAGCTCATTTGCACCGTTCCTATTTTCACCAGTTTCTTTGACACGGTTGTAAAAATTGAGCCGCAAAATTAACGCATTTGCCACGAAGGGCTTTAAAAAATTTTGCCGTCATCAGTGGGGCTTTCGCGCGCGCACCATTTCGCGTTTTCCGGGTGGGCCGGGCAGCGCCTCCACCACCATGCCTGCCGTTCGCAAGTCGCGCTTCAGTTGCCCCTTGGCACAGTAGGTGACAAACACGCCCCCGGGCACGAGTGCCTGCACCATTTTTTCGATCACCGGCAGTTGCCACAACTCGGGTTGCCTGTTGGGGGCAAACGCATCAAAATAGATGACATCGTAAGCGGCCGCGTCAACGTTTTCATCCAGCACCGAGGCCCGCCATTTGTAAAGTGTCATGCGGTCATCCAGCGGGTGCCAGGCGTTCCAGGGGCTTTCGTGAAGGGCATGGAAGAGGTGTGTGTCGGTCCCCGCCACGTAGTTGAGGGCTCCCCAAATCTCCCGGGGCAGAGGGTAGGTTTCCAGCGCAGTATAACGAATGGTTTGGCCGGTCATTAGCGCATGTTGCCAAGTAAGCCAGGCATTGAGGCCCGTGCCAAAGCCGACTTCGAGAATGGAGAGCGAAGCTGTTGAAACCGGTGCCAGGCCGTGTTGAATGAATACGTGGAGCGATTCCTGCCGGGCCCCGTGTCGCGAGTGGTATGTTTCGCCAAGCGAGGTGTGGAGGAGCGAATGGGAGCCATCTGCGGTGGTGATCAGCGCTACGTCAGGCATAGAGGAGTGTGTCTCTTGTTTTTTGGCGGGGCGATATGTGTGCTTCCTGGCTCATGCTAACCAGTCAAAGAACATCGGTAAATCGTGGATGCCGTTTGACACGCGGGTGTGTTTTCTCCAAGATACATCAATCAGGGCATGCGCACGATCAAACACACCGCCATGGCATTGACGCCCTCTTCGCGGCCCACGTAGCCCAACTTCTCATTGGTGGTGGCTTTGATGGAAAGGTCATCTTCGGAGATATCCATCAGCGGGGCCAGCACGGATTTCATGGCGGGTATGTGCGGGTTCACTTTGGGTTTTTCAAGGCAGAGGGTACAATCCACATTTTCGATGCGCCACCCCTTTTCGTGAAGCAGCCGCGTCACTTCTTTCAAAAAAAACTTGCTGTCCATGCCTTTCCATCGGCTATCCGTGTTGGCAAAATGGAAACCGATGTCGCGCAGGTTGGCTGCGCCCAGCAGGGCATCGCAAATGGCGTGGATGAGCACGTCTGCATCGCTGTGGCCCACTGCGCCCTTGGGGGCACCGGGCAACTCCATGCCACCCAGAAAGAACGGCCGCCCCGGTTCCAGTTCGTGTACGTCAAAACCCAGTCCTACGCGTAACTTCATTCAGTATTTTTTTGGTCAGGCAAATGTCGCGAATAGCGCGCAAACCCGAATACCTTTTGGCGGGGTACCGGGAAATTGATTGCTTTCCGTTAATATTGAACCACGGTACGCCCATGGCCAGTCTGTTGCGCAATTTTTTGTTGGGCCGCGCGCACATCCCCTCGCGAAAGGACTACAAATTCGCGATGCTGCGCGGTCAATTTGCCTTGATCATTTCGTTCGTGGGCCTGATGTACATCTACCTGGATTATTCCATCGGGGTACACGTTTTTTATGCCTACTATGCTGCGCTCACCCTGTTGGGGCTGGTGACCATCTGGCTCAACCGGCAGGGCTTTTACCGCGTGGCCACGGTTTTCATGGTGGTGATGGTGAACGGGCTGGTGTTCATTTTTGCGGATAGCGATCATCCCTACGGAGGTGTGTTTCTGTATTTTATCCCTTGCGCGCTTATTGGGTTGATTTTATTTGGTTACAACGAGCGTGCGTGGGGCCTGGCATTTTGCGCCCTCACCTTCGTGCTGGCGTTGCTGGCCTTTCACTTTGATTTTCAGTTGGTGCCACCGCCCGTCTATTTGGAAGATACCTTCCGGGCGGCCTTTCGGATTAACTTAGTCGTGAGCATGTCTGTCAGCAGTTTTGTGGTTTACTTCTTGTTGAAGCGCAATCACGAATCGGAAAGCTCCCTGTTGGCCAGCGAGCAGCAATTGCTGGAGGTAACACGCGGCCTGAAGAAAAGCGAAGAGCGTTTTCAACTGGCGGTTGAGGGCACGCGGGCGGGTATTTACGAGTGGCGGTTTCAAACGCAGGAGATTTTTGTGTCGGCCACTTACAAGAATCTGCTTGGGTATGCCGAAAACGAACTGCAAGACCTTTCGGTGCAAAAGTATTTGCGCGAGATGATCCACCCGGCCGATGCGGAGCGCATGCACTTAAATATGGACGATCCCGGCCATCTTTCCTCGCCCTACCAGACCGAGTTGCGGTTGAAAACCAAGGACGGCCGGTACAAGTGGTTTTTGGACAGCGGGGTGGTTCAGGTAGATGCCTACCATCAGGTGCAGATGATTGTCGGGTCCATCATCGACATTGACGAACGCAAAAAGGCAGAGGAAGAGATCAACCTCAAAAACCGGCAGTTGGCCAAGACCAACGAAGAACTGGATCGGTTTGTGTACAGCGCCAGCCATGACATGCGCGCACCCCTGGCTTCGCTGCTGGGCTTGATTCACCTGAGCGAAAAGACCCACGCACCGGAGGAGCTGCACCTGTACATGGGCATGATGAAGGAACGCATCAAAACCATGGAGGGGTTTATCAAAGAGGTGACCGACTACTCGCGCAATACGCGGTTGAGTTTAACGGTAACCGAAGTGGCCGTGCGGCCGCTGCTGGAAGAGATCGCACGCAACCTGGCCTATGCCGTTGATCAGCGCAAGGTCACGTTGCGCTACGAAGTGGAGCCATCGTTGAAGGTGATCACCGATGTAAACCGGCTGCGGGTGGTGTTGAACAACCTCGTATCCAACGCCTACAAATACCACGATGCTGCGAAGGGCGAGCGGTTCATCCGCCTGAGCGGTTTCCGCCAGGAAAAGACGGTGTTCATCACCGTGGAAGACAACGGCCTGGGCATTGAGGCCGAGCACCTCCATCGCGTATTTGACATGTTCTACCGGGCGTCCGTAAAATCAGAGGGTTCGGGCTTGGGATTATACATTGTCAAGGAAACGCTGCAGAAGCTGGGCGGAGATATCTCCGTTACCTCGCGCGTGGGCGAGGGCACCGCGTTCACGTTTTCGGTGCCCGATCAGCCGTTGGCGTGATAGTACAATACGCTTGCGTTCTCCTCGCGCAATATCTGGCGCGCCACGGTCTGAAGCTGTTCGGCCGTCACCTGCCGGATGCGCGCCCCCTCTTCGTTTACCAAATGCGCATCACCCGATAAGGCGGCAAAGGCCAGGTTCATGGCGCGGTTTAAAACATCCACTTCGCCAAAGGCAAGGGAAGCTTCCGCTTGGTTTTTTACTTTTTCCAACTCCGTGGCCTCAACGGGCGAGTGGATGAGTTCTTGGAGCACCCGATCCACCTCTTCTTCGGCCTGCGCCAACGCAATACCCTGTTTCACACGGCCGCTGACCACGAACATTCCCGGGTCGATGGTGCCCGTGACAAACGAAGAAATGGACGTGAAAATTTCCTTTTCCTGCACGAGCTGTTGATACAGGCGGCTGGACTGCCCCCGGCTCAACACATCGCTGAGTAAGTCCGTGGCGTAGTAATCGCTATCAAAGCGTCCACCCATGTGCCAGGTTTTGTACAGGGCGTTGGCGGGCACACGCGCGTGCACGTGTTGCACCCGTTTTTGTGTTTGCTTCGGTTCTTGCGGCAAGGTGCGCGTTCGATCCCGCCCTTTGGGTATGGGCCCAAACCATTTTTGAGCCAGGTGTTTCACCTGCGCCACCGTGACATGGCCCGCCACCACCACAATGGCGTTGTTGGGTACATAATGGGTATAAAAAAATTGGCTTACATCGTCCAGCGTGGCATTTTCAATGTGGCTGATCTCCTTGCCGATGGTCGCCCACTGGTAGGGGTGTGTTTGATAGGCCAAGGGCCGCAGCTTGAGCCACACATCGCCATAGGGCTGATTGAGATACCGTTGTTTGAATTCTTCAATGTCCACTTTGCGTTGCACCTCCAATACCTGTGGGTCGAACGACAACCCGAGCATGCGGTCGCTCTCCAGCCAAAAGCCCGTTTCGATGTTGGCCGCGGGCACACTCAGGTAGTAGTTGGTAATGTCCGTGCTGGTAAAGGCGTTGTTTTCACCGCCTACCAATTGAAGGGCTTCATCGTAGTTGGGAATGTTTTTGGAGCCCCCAAACATCAAATGCTCAAACAGGTGGGCAAACCCGGTTTTGTGCGAGGCTTCATCGCGCGAGCCCACATCGTACAAAACATTGAGCACCGCAATTTGAACCGAAGGGTCTTCGTGCACCAGCACACGCAAACCGTTTTCGAGCGAGAATTCCGTAAAGGAGATCATAAGCACAACCGGGTACGGCTGGCGAAATAGAATCATTTCTTTTTGGTTGACCAGACACGTGGCGCAAAAGTAAAAAATTGCCGTGTTTCAAAGGAGTTTTCCGGGCACTACTTACCTTTCGGTCGATAACCTGCCCGGGCATGAAATTCGATCGTAAAAAATACCCCGACTCCACCCTCCTTCAGTTGTACCAAGCCTTGCTCAAACCGCGTATGATCGAGGAGAAAATGCTCATTTTGTTGCGACAAAATAGAATCAGCAAGTGGTTCAGCGGCATTGGGCAAGAAGCCATCTCCGTAGGGTTGACGCAAGCACTGGAGCCGGATGAATATATCCTGCCCATGCACCGAAACCTGGGGGTGTTCACGGGCCGCAACATGCCCTTTGCCCGGTTGTTTGCCCAGTGGCAAGGCACGCCCATGGGCTACACCAAAGGCCGCGATCGCTCCTTTCACTTTGGCAGCCCCGAACACCACATCGTGGGCATGATTTCGCATTTGGGCCCGCAAAACGGTGTTGCCGATGGCATCGCGCTGGCATGCCAACTGGCGGGCGAAAAGAAAGTGACGGCCGTGTTCAATGGCGATGGCGGCACCAGCCAGGGCGACTTTCACGAGGCGGTGAACGTGGCTGCCGTCTGGGATCTGCCCGTGATCTTTGTCATTGAAAACAATGGCTACGGGCTCTCTACCCCCAGCCGCGAACAATTTCGTTGCAAGCAGTTTATTGACAAAGCCATCGGGTATGGCATGGAAGGGATTCAGGTAGACGGCAACAACGTGCTCGAAGTGTACGACACGGTGAAGACCGTGGCCGCCTCGATGCGCAAAAAGCCACGCCCCCTATTGTTGGAATGCCTCACGTTTCGCATGCGCGGCCACGAGGAAGCCAGCGGCACCAAATACGTGCCCCAAAAACTCATGGATGAGTGGGCAAAGAAAGACCCGCTCGCCAACTACGAAGCCTATCTGCTGAAGCAAGGCATACTCGATGAAAAAGCCATTGATTCGCTGCGAAAAAAAATCAAGGCCGAAATTGAGCACGGCTTGGCGGTGGCTTTTGAAGAAACGCATCCCCAAGCAGACACCGAAACGGAACTGCGCGATGTGTACGCCCCGTTTGTGCAAACGGTCACCCCGCCCGCGTCAGCGAAAAAATCCGAGAAACGCTTTATCGATGCCATCAGCGATGGGTTACGCCAGGGCATGGAGAAGCATCCGAACCTGGTGCTGATGGGGCAAGACATTGCCGATTATGGAGGGGTGTTCAAAATTACCGAAGGCTTTGTGGAAAAATTTGGCAAAGCACGCGTGCGCAATACCCCCTTATGCGAGTCGGCCATCGTAGGCTCCGGGCTGGGGCTGTCCATCAAAGGCATGAAAGCCATGGTGGAAATGCAGTTTGCCGATTTCGTGACCGAAGGATTCAACCAGATCGTAAACAACTTGGCCAAAGTACATTGGCGCTGGGGCCAGCCGGCCGATGTGGTGGTGCGCATGCCCACCGGGGCCGGCACCGCTGCCGGGCCGTTTCATTCACAGAGCAATGAAGCCTGGTTTTTTCACACGCCCGGGTTGAAGATTGTGTATCCCTCCAATCCGTATGATGCCAAAGGACTGTTGACGGCCGCCCTCGAAGACCCAAACCCATACTTGTACTTTGAGCATAAGTTGCTGTATCGCTCCATCAGATCAACCATTCCCGATGACTATTACACGGTTGAGATCGGCAAGGCAGCACTCGTGAGCGAAGGATCAGACGTTTCCATCATCACCTATGGTATGGGTGTCCATTGGGCCAAAGAAGTAATGCAGTCGATGCCCGAGCGAACGGCCGACATCCTGGATTTACGCACGCTGTTGCCGTGGGATCAAGAAGCGGTGGCAGCCACTGTAAAAAAAACCAACCGCGTGTTGATTCTGCACGAAGACACGCTGACAGGCGGCATCGGGGGCGAGATAGCCGCGTGGATCACCGAACATTGTTTTGAGCATCTGGATGCTCCCGTGCTGCGCGTGGCCAGTTTGGACACGGCCATCCCGTTTGCGCCCACGCTGGAACGTAATTTTTTGCCGCTGGGAAGAATCAAAGGAGCCATCGAAAAACTACTAAGCTACTAACGGGGTATGCCGGGCAGGTAGCCAGCACAAAATTTTTTGTGCGAGTTGTTCTGACGTATCGAACCACCGGATGCACCATGCCGGAATATGGATGAAAGTAGTTGCTACGTTCTCCAGACGTGAACGTATTGTTACTACAGCGGTGGTGGGGTGGTTTTCTTTTTTTGAAGTGTTTGGCGAAAACAAGATCACCCGAGGGACGATTGAATTTGGCTTTGGCGACCCCAGTATCACCACATACACATACGAATACAATAGCCAAGGCTATCCCGTTTCGATTACCCAACGCGAAACAGGTGGGGGGGTCTTCTACCAGCCGCTTCACCAACCATTGCCGCTAGCCCTGTTCCTTCCGCGCCCGGCTGCCCCGGCACCTGGCGAAGCACAGGCGGTAATGCCCGCTGACCATTTTTTTGCCGGAGTCAAAATCCGTTATCTTTATCAAATTTTCCGCATCTGCATGCGCAAACAATCCCGTTTTTGGGCTCACGTATTTTTGCTCACGGTAGCTGTTTTGATACTGCTGTCGGCCGATGCGTATGCCCAGCGCGTGCAAACCCGCAAGCCCACAGGCCGGGGCACGAAAGCCACCGGCAAAGATGTGGCGGGGCGTAAGTTGCGCACCCGCGATCAATCTTCGGCCAGGCGGGCGGTGTACTCCGTGCCACAGACCTATTCCGGAAAAAAAGTGCGAGGCCAAACCGTGCGCCCTGTCCGCAGTGCCGTGGTGCGCTCCTCCAGCACGCGCACCTGGAAACAGAGCAACACCCGTGCGCGCGCAGTGGCGCGCCCCGCGGTATCACGTTCGCGCACACGGGTTTATCCGGCCCGCGGCCCGTATGTTAACAATGCCTCGCGTTCACCACGTGTTTACCGGAGTCCGTATTCCAACAAGAAGCAGGTGGCGCGATTTGGCAGACCCAGTTCGGCCCCGCGCATCCAATCGGGCGGAGCAGCCGCGCCCCGCTCGTCCTCCCGGGCCTTTGTGGGGCGCAGCAAACGAAATGTGTACGTGGGCCGCGCGCAGCGCCCCATTCGTGGTTCCGGCCGCGACATTGCCGGGCGCCCCTTGCGTACGCGCGATGCCCGCAGCACGCGCGGGCAGATACTGCCGGCACCCAACCCGTACGTGGGGCGAAAAGAAAAAAAAGAGGGCGGCTATTCCGGCACGTACCGCTCGGGCTATAACTCATCTACCCCGCAGCGCGAACGCGCCTGGCGTGGCGATGTGGCCGGCCGGCCGCTGCGCGAAAACCGCACCACACGAAAAGTACAGGCCGGCAAATTTTATTTCAAGCGCAACCTATCGGTGTCAGGCCAGCAACGGCAGCGCTCGTTGCCGGGCACCGGCTTCCGGTCGGCCTCGCGCCCGGTGCGGGCGGGCGGTGCGCCCCTGCCGGGGCGTACACCGGGCATAGGTGCGCGCGGCCTTGCAAACGTGCTGAGCAAAAGGGGCATTCGGCCGACCAAGGGCGGGGGTGGAAGCATCAGCGCACGAAGGCCGCGTATCAGCGCACCTGTGCCCGTACGCACGGGGGCACCCGGGTCGGAACGGGTGGGCACCTATCGCGGAAGCATAAAACGCAGCGAGCTGACGGGCCGAGGAACGCAGGGGCTGAATTATTCGGGCAACATGCGCGCCAGTCGTAGCAACCGTCAGTCGGCATCGTCCGCTCGGGTCAGCTCTTACCGCGGCAGCCGCACCAGTGGCTTTTCGGTGATTGGTGCCCAAGGCCTCAACTATTCGGGTAACATCCGCGCCAAGCGAAAACCCAGCGGGGGTGGCGGCAGCATCAGTGGTGCTGTGCGCAGCAACGCGCGCCTGCCACAGAAACAATACAACGCACCCCGCGTGGGTTTGTATAGCGGCAGCTTTCGCGCAAGCCGGCCCGCCCGGGGAGGCGGAAGCATCAGCAACCAAGCCCGCAGCAACGAACGGCTGCCGCAAAAAATTTACAACGCTCCGCGCGTGGGCACGTACGCGGGCAACTACCGGGCGAGCCGTTCGGCCGGTCCCGACAGGCGCATCAGCAACTACCGTGGCAATCTCCGTTGGAATCAGCAGTATGGCATCGGCAGTCAGGGACTGAACTACCAGGGCGACCGGAAGGTTGCGCAACTGGATCGGAAAAAGGCCACGCGCATATCGCAGTGGAAGGGCGGTTGGGGGATGTTTGAGTTGAAGCCTTCGATGAGTGAACAGGGCGTTACCACCCGGGGCGACATCCGCTTGTCGCGATTCAAACGCAACTACCGGCAAAGCCCGTATGCAGACGAGCGATCGTTGAAGAAACGGAGCCCGAGTGAGCAAGTATTTGCTACGGACGGATTGCAAGCCCCCGTGCGCCAGCGCGACTATGAAAAGAAACCGCGGGCAGCCAAAAATGCCCTGGCTGGCATCAAGCCTTCCAAAACTTCCGTCAAGGCAAGCGAATACATCGGCAACATGAAAATCACGTGGGATATCGGACGCAACCCGTTGAGTGCCAAAAAAGCTTTGCCCGGCAGAGAACCCTCGCGCAGCCTGACGCGTGCCGCTTCCTACGCCAGGGGTGTGCGCTTGACGCATTCCTATCGCCACAATCCCAACAGCAGCAAGAAAGCCTTAAAGGTCATTTATCCCGGCAAGGATTACCTGCGCATTGGCGATTACCAGGGCAACATCCGCGTGAACCGCGTCACCGGCAAAAAATTTCATCCAGACGCGCAGTTCGCCCACGGCCGTGTGTACAACCAGGATGGCGAGCGCACCACGATGACCCAGTTGCGCTTATTTTGGGCGAAGCTTTTCCGCAAACAGGCCATCCAACCCAACACCGTAAAGGAAAAAGAGCGCAAACCGCGTTACGACAAACGCGAAAAGGAACTTTGGAAAGTCCTTTACCATTAAGGGAGGTATGGAATGGATTGAGCTGACACACCCGCAACAACTGCAAGAGGTCATCGAGGTTTCACAAACGGAGCCTGTTTTTATCTTTAAACACAGCACCACGTGCAGCATCAGCCGCATGGCCTTGGATCGGTTGGATCGGCAGTGGAAGCCGCTCGCAGAGGCACCCGGCAAGGGCTACTTTTTGGACCTGCTCGCCCACCGGCCCATCTCCAACCAAATTGCCGACTTGTTTGGTGTGCGCCATGAGTCACCACAAGTATTGGTGATCAAAAACGGAAAAGCTGTTTATCACGAGTCGCACTACGGCATTAGCTACCCATCGTTACGGGCCGCGCTGGTCAAAAATTGAACACCACCGTTTGCTTCACACTGTCGTGAAGGCTGAGGGCCACCGGGCAGGTAAGCGCGGCTTGTCTAAGCTTTTGTTTTTGAACATCCGAGGCGACCAGCGTTGGGTGCGAGAAAACGATTTGGATTTCGGCAATCTTACGCGGGTTGGCCGCCATGATTTTGACCACCGTGGCGGTGAGGCCTTCCAACACCATGCCCTCGCGTGTTGCCACAATGCCCATGATGGTGATCATACAACTGCTGAGTGCAGCCGACACCAGGTCGGTGGGGCTGAAGGCTTCGCCTTTCCCGTGGTTGTCGATAGGGGCATCGGTGATTACTTCCTGACCGGAAGCCAGGTGGGTAAGCCGGGTGCGGAGATGGCCCTCGTAGAGGGCGGTGGCCATGGCAGTGGTGGACATAACAGAAATAAAATTTTTTCGTTGTTCTGATTAAAGCCTAAATTTAACTTTTCGTTGATGGAACCGATGAAGGTGCGCGTGATTTTGCTTGTCTGGCTGCTGGCCACCGTGCGGCTGTGCGCGTGGGCGCAAACGCAGGATAGCTACGATTACCAATCGGAGTTTATCTGGGGAATCAACAAGAACTCTTCGGGTGGGCTCATTGGCGGGTTTGTGTTCAAGAAGGCGCGCAAGCTTTCCGAGCGGATGTTCGAAACGTACGGATTGGAGGTCATGCACGTAAAAAATCCGCAAGAGGTACGCAGGCCCTCTGTGTTTGGAAATTTTTACATTTTCGGCAAACTCAAT
>JALONI010000025.1 GCA_025455015.1 Cyclobacteriaceae bacterium
CCACGCAAAAGCCTGATGCATTTTTGCGCCCAAGTCGTCTCCCGTCTGCACCTGTTTTTGAAAGACCGTGTTTGGCCACGCATCGTTCTCGTCAATGGCGTGTGAATAGAAGAGTGCTTTGTCGCAGGCCAGCGGCAGGGCCACAGCGCGCGTGTGCGCAGCCAGGCGGATGTAGTAGTCCAGCGCCCGTTCGTTGCCCACCGTGGCCGCCAGCCGCGTCTTTACTTTTCCCCACTCGGGGTTGCGGTAAAAAATCAGCAAGAGCGTGTCGCTATTTTTCACTTGTACACACGGATGCCCCGGGTAAGCCAGCGGCCCCAATTTTGGTTATAGGTATGTACGCTGTCAGTAGGATGATTGGATGCGTTGACCACTTCGCGGCCTTCGTTTTTCCATTGAAAAATTCCTCCGTACAAATTGAAGACGTTTTTGTAGCCTTTCTTTTGCAGGCGCTCGCCAATCCGTTCGCTGCGGTAGCCCACACTGCAATACACTACAATGGTGGCTTGCCGCGGTAGGGCCTCCAACTCGGCCGGTTGGTAATGATCGTAATCCAAAAAGCGGGCCCCCGGCAGGTGGCTGACGCGGTACTCCGCGCGCGAACGCGTATCGAGTACGATCAGCGAAGGGTCGTTGGCTTGCCGCTCGGCCAGTTGCGCAGGCGTGAGCGTTTTTACCGTATGGCGATAAAGCGATTTGAGTTTCTGGTCATAGGCCGGTTGGGCCAGCACCATGTTCGAAACAAACCAGATACCTAAGCCAATTGCTTTTTTGAATGCCATACGCTTTCCCACCATCCGTACAAAAATACAACTGTATAGCCACCCATGACAACGGCCATGGATTCAACATACCCGTGAACGGTATAGCCTGTATACGTCAACATCACCACGCCCGACCACACCATCGGAAAACGCCATCGCGACAAGCAAGCCAACGCTACCAACGGGGTCAGATACCACGGATGCACCGTGGTGGCAAACACAAAAAACAAGACATAAATGATCACCCAGACGGAAGCCGGATTAGCGGGCATTCGTAATTTTCTTACAAACACTTCAAAAAACGAGTACGCGACAATCAACCCTGCACTCACCACCGCCAACTTCCAGCCAATGGATTGTACCGTGTTGTACCCCCACCGCCAAGTGCCATACTCGCGCAGCAGGTAATAAATGCTGGCGTTAAACTCAAACTTTTGAAAATACAACCCCAAACTGTTGCCAAACCCCGCCATCAAATCAGCCTCGTGCATGGGCCAGGCCATTAGCCCGAGCAACACCAACACGGCCAGCAGAAGGGGCACTCCTTTCCGCCAGCCCCAGGTTAATCCCAGCAGGGGAAAAAACATCAGCGGAAGCAACTTGACGCCCACAGCCCCGGCCAGCCCGAGCACCATCCAGCCGGCCTGCTGGCGGGCCCATCCCCACAAAAACAGCGTTACAAAGAAAATCAAAAAGGCTTCCAGGTGTCCGTTGCCCGTCAGCTCCAGCAACACCAACGGATTGAGCGCGTACCAGAGCACCCGTTGGGCGGGCAGTTGGTAGGCTGGCAATAAGCGCATCAACAACGCCACGGTGCCAACTTCCGCCAACACCACCCACAACCGCAGCATCAGGATGCTACCGCTCACCGAATCACTGGCATAGGCGATCCACCAGAACACGCCTTGCGCCACGGGCGGATAGACCGTGAAGTAATGCGGACTGTTGAGCCGATCAAATAACGCGGCATCCAATCCCGGCAGGTTCCACTGTACCACCTCGGCCGGCACGGCTTCCAGCGGATGGTGGCCCGCCAGCCACAACCGGCCATCCCAAATAAAGCGATACACATCGTCTGATAAGTGGGGAACCGAAAAAAACAACATCACCCGCGCCACGGCAGCCACCCCCAGCCAAAAGAACACCGCCTGGCTTTTTTCCGTCTGGCACACCCAGGCGTAGACGGCAAACAAAAACGCCACGGAAAACAGAAGCCACCACGTATCAGTACGGGCCACCTGGCCTGCCACGCCAACCGCCAACACAAAGGCGCAGGCTGCGGCCACGCGCAGCGGCCTACGCACGGGTGGCGTGTTTAAACGAAAGCCAAGCCACGGTGCCGAAGCCCAGCGTCAGCAACACGTGAAAAAACAACAGCCCATACTCCTGAAGCCAAAAAGCGCACACACACCCCGCCAAAAAGTATACCGTCAACACCCACTCGAGCCATGCTCCGGGCGCCCTGCGCCACGAGGCGTAGGCGTTGCCCCGCCACGAATCGTGCGCGTTGACTACGTTGAATTTGGGCGTTCGCACAAAAGGCGTTTTGCGCCCCAGCCACCCTTCCACCACGGCCAGCGCATTGTGCCACGACAGCCCCATGGACACGATCAAAAAACCCGGAAAAAGCCTGACAAATCTGCGGGTGGGAACCGGGTAAAACCGCTGCGTGGCCGTCCAGTAAAACCAGGCGATGGAAAAAAAACCAAACAGAAAAAAAACACCGACCCATAAAATTTTCTTGAGTTGGGGATTGTGCGCCTGCACAAACAACACCGGTACGCTGAGCACGGCCGCCACCAGCAACGCCACAAACACCGAGCTGTTGAACAAATGAAAAAAGGCATGCAACTTGTTTGACCACGGCAGCGAGGAGGCAAGCACCGGGCGCACCAGCTTTCGCGCGGTTTCTGCACCTCCCTTGTTCCACCGGTATTGTTGTGACTTGATGGCGGGCATAATGATGGGCAACTCGCCCGGCACACCTACCTCTTCGGCAAAGTAAAACTGCCAGCCCTTTAGCTGGGCGCGATAGCTCAAGTCCAGGTCTTCGGTGAGGGTGTCCGCCTGCCATCCTCCGGCCTCTTCTATGGCTTGCTTGCGCCAGATGCCGCACGTGCCGTTGAAGTTGATGAAACTGCCGGCCGCCCACCGCCCCCGCTGCTCCACGGAAAAATGCGCGTCCAGGCCAAAAGCCTGTAGTTGAGTGAGCCAAGAATACTCGCGGTTCAAATGTTCCCACCGGGTTTGCACCACGCCTATGCGGGCATGGGCGAAATACGGAAGTGTACGCTGCAGGAAGTCGGGAGGAGGAACAAAGTCGGCATCAAAAATAGCGATGAACTCACCCCGTGCGCACCGGAAGCCGTAGTCAAGCGCACCCGCCTTGAAGCCCTCGCGTGCCTGGCGGTGCAGGCATTTAATGTCCAGGTTTTTGTGGCGCAGCGACTCGATGGTGCGCGCGATGATGTCGGTCGTTTCATCGGTTGAGTCATCCAGGATCTGGATTTCCAGTTTATCGGCCGGGTAGTCAAACGCGGCCACCGCCCGGATCAACCGCTCCACCACGTATTTTTCATTGTAGATCGGCAATTGCACGGTCACCTCCGGCAGGTGCTGCCACGGGCTGGGGGGCGGTTTGAACTCGCCCACCGAAGCCTTGCGGTAAAGCCACGTCAGGTGAAGTTGCCCCAGACTGAACAGGAACAGAAAGAGCAACGCCAGCCCGTATACCATCACTAACGCCCACACCATGCGGCAAAGGTAAGGTAGCCCCGGGTTGGTTTCATGTTTCGCGCTACCGGTATTTGAAAAGGGTGGTCATGATCTTGTAGCCGGCCAGCACCGTTCCTTTGACGGTGCCCGATATTTTTGAAAACCCAATGCGTTTGCGATACCGCACGGGTACTTCCACACAACGCCTGCCTTGCTTGGCTGCCTTCACCTGCATCTCCACGGTCCATCCATAGGTTTTGTCCTGCATGTCCAAGGCAAGCAATACCTCGTACCGAATGGCGCGAAACGGCCCCAAGTCTGTGAAGCGCACACCGTATAACAGGCGCATCAACCGGGTGGCCAGCCAGTTGCCAAAAATCTGTTGGGGTGTCATGGAGCCGTTTTCCTTTTGGCCCAACGCGCGCGAGCCAATGACTAAATCAGCCGTGCCTTCGATGATCGGTTGTACCAGGCGGGGCAACTCTTCCGGATAATCCGAATGGTCGGCATCCAAAAATACTACGATATCAGGCGGTGTGGCGGATTGGCGCAGGTAGTCAATGCCCTTGAGGCAGGCACGGCCATACCCCGGTACGGGTTCGCGCAGCACGGTGGCCCCGGCCTGCCGGGCGATGCGCTCGGTGTCATCGGTGGAGGCGTTGTTGATCACAATCACTTCGCGCACCCGGCCGGGTGGCAGCTCGCGGATCACTTCGCCCACACCATTTTCTTCATTGAAGGCGGGTATCAGTACATCGATCTTACGCGGTGTGTGCATGCGAGGTTAAATATGCGACAAAACCTCAGAGATTAATAATTTGATAACAACCGCTTATCCCAAACGTCCGCTGCGCGACCTATCATTGCTTATCTGATGATCCACATACCGTTTCAACTGCACTCCATCCGAAGCCGCATGCTGTCGGGGTTTCTTTTCCTGACGGGATTGCTGGTTGCGCTGGCGGTCTTTTCGGTGGTGATGCTGGACCGCACCCGCAAGATCAGCGACATTCATGCAGAGATCAGCCAACTGCAAGTGTACACCCTCAACCTGATCAAAACCGACAACGACTTTTTTGATGTGGGCACGGCTCATGAAGCCTATTTCCAAACCCACCAAAGTCCCTTTTTGCAAAGGCGCGACAGCCTGGTGAAGAAAATCGACTACGCGTTTCGGTTGGTGACGTCCCAAACCCTGGCCGAAGACTATCCGGTAGACGACAACCTCACCGCCATTGACAGCACCTTCCGGCTTTACAACGATGAATTTGGCCAACTGGAGCAGTTGCTTTTCTTGCGCGGCTTCCGCGACTATGGCCTGGAGGGAAGCATGCGTACACACGCCCATGCCTTAGAAAATGGCACGCTGGGCCTGGACATGGTCACGCTTCTCTCGCTTCGCAGAAACGAAAAAGACTTCTTCTTGCGCCACGACACACTCTACATCCGTCAATTCAATACGCTGGCCAACCGCGCGCGCAAACAACTCCTCGCTGACTCCGCCCGTTTTGCCCAAGGTCTGTACGAACTCACCCAATACCAGCTCCGCTTCAACCAACTGGCGGGCATCAATCAACAAATCGGGCTCAGCAGCTTAACCGGCATGCGGGCCACGCTCAACCACCTGACCGGGCAACTGAGCCAGCGCTACATTGCCTTGGCGGACGAATCGCTCCAGCTTTCCACTGCGGCCATTTTGAACATCCGCGTGTTTTACCTGGTGCTGATGGTGGGGGCGGTGGTGTTCACGGTGCTTTCCGGCTTTTGGATTTCCAAGCGGCTTTCGTCCCCCATTGCGCGCCTGTCCAAGCTGATTCACAAAGCCCTGCGCCACAAGCGAAAGCAACGCATCAACCTGGAGTTGCCTCACGCGGCCACGGAAATCAACGACCTGGTTCGCTCGTTCAATCAACTGATGGAGCAAACCAATCGGCAGGTGAGCGAGATTGAGGAGAAATCAAAGCTGTTGAAAAAACGGAACAAAGACCTGAAAAAACTCAACCACGAACTCGACAGTTTTCTGTACAGCACCGCCCACGACCTGCGGTCGCCCTTGAGTTCGCTCATGGGGTTGTTGCAACTGGCCGAGCGCGACAACAAACAACCCGAGATGGCGATCTATTTTGGCATGATGCGAACGAGCATCCAGCGGCAGGAAGATTTCATCCAACAAATTGTCAGCTACTCGAAAAACAACAAGCTGACGTTGCAGATTGAAAAAATTGCGTTGGAGGCTTTGCTGCGCGATGTATTGGAATCGCACAAGTACATGCCCGAGGCCGAGCGCATCCTGGTATGGGTAGACATCCGCGAGGAGACACCCCTGTTCTCGGACAAAAACAGACTGGTCACGCTTTTTAACAACCTCATATCAAATGCCATCCGCTATGCCGATGGCCAAAAAGAAAAACAGTGGATACGCATCACCGGAAGGGTAACGGCCGAAGAAGCATTCATTGAATTTGCCGACAACGGCATTGGCATTGAACCCGACCACTTGCATCGTATTTTTGACATGTTTTACCGCGCCAACCTCTCTTCCAAAGGATCCGGGCTGGGGCTTTTCATCTTCCGCGAAACGATCCAGAAACTGAAAGGACATGTGAGCGTAGAATCGCGGCCCAAAGAAGGCACCAAGTTTACCCTGCGCCTGCCCAACCACGTGGCCACCGAGCACCCTCAGCTTCCCTTGGAATCGCTAACGATGAAAGTGGCCGGCTAGCCGCGGTTAGTCCGCTAGCTTGACGCCATTGTTTCCGATCAAAACGGGCTGGCCAAAACGCCCGTCTTCGTCTTTTACTTCCAGGTTCAACACACCCCGCGGGCATACCGATGAGCAGATGCCGCAGCCCACGCACGAGCTGCGCACAATGTTCTGCCCGCGCTGGGCATACCACCGCACATCAATACCCATTTCGCAATAGGTGGAACAGTTGCCGCACGAGATGCACTGGCCCCCGTTGGTGGTGATGCGAAACCGCGACTTAAAACGCTGCACCAGCCCGAGGTAGGCCGCCAACGGACAGCCAAAGCGGCACCACACGCGGTTGCCCATGAGCGGATAAAAACCCGTGCCCACCACGCCCGCAAAGCCTGCCCCGATAAACGCCCCATACCACTCGCGCACCTGGTAGCTGTTGAAAAAGAAAACATACGATGACCCTGTGAAGTACGTGTACAGCACCCCGCCCGTCATCACCACGGCAAACACCAGCACGGCATGAATCAACCACCGCTCCACGTGCCAGGCTTTCACCGACTTATTTGAAAGTTGCCGGTATGGATCGCCCAGCGTTTCGGCCAGACCGCCACAGCCGCACACCCAACTGCAATACCAGCGCTTGCCAAAAAAATAGACCAACACGGGCACCCCTATGATGATCAGCGCAATGCCCCACCCCAACATGAACAGACCCAACGTGCCGTTGTCGACCATTTGGTTAAGGCGGTAATCAAAAAAGAAGCTGTAATCCAGCGGCCAGATGTTTTTGAAATCAAAATACGGCTGGTTCAGCCGCACCAAAATCTCCGGAATGAGAAACGCGAAGGCAGTTTGAAAAAACATGACCGATGCCGTACGCAGCAGTTGGTACCGGCTGTGGCGGTAGTGCAACATCAGGCGCACGCCCATCACCAGCACGCACAGCGTGTACAAAAATCCATACAGAAAAAATCGCCCGGCCTCGTTGCCACTCAGCGCACGGCTGAGGGGATCGACCAGCGCCACCCAGGCCGTCATGTACTCCGGAAAAAAGTAGAGGAACACATAAAACGCAATGAGCCACGTGCCCACCCCAATACCCAGCCATTTCACGCTCTTGAGCGGATGAAAAAAAATGCCGTTGTTCTTGATGCCCGGCAGCTCCTTTGCCTTCGGCAGAATGTACATGAACGCACCTGCAATGCAGAAACAAAACGTCAAAAACAGAAACAAGCCCGCGCGCTGCGTAGAGGGCCCCACCAACGAAGCCTTGGCCAGCGCATAGCTCAACTCTTTGACGGCATATCGGTCAAACCCAAGCGCGCTCACAATGGCAAATTGAGAAAGATTGTCAGCCACCTGCCCCAGTTGCGCGGCCATCTCCTCGCGCGAGGCAAAGCTGCGGCCGTCCAGCCAGCCGGCATAGTCTTTAAACACCTTGCGCTTAAAAGCCACGACTGACTCGCTGCCCTCAAACGCAGAGTCCACGGACGTGAGCGTAAAGGTGGTTCCTTGTTGGGTCAGCGTGGCAATGTCTTCCGGGGTGATGCCGTACAACAACCCCTGGGCTTTGTTTGCCTTTTCAAAAGTGCTGTGTAGCGCGCTCACAAACGAAAAGCTGGAGCCGTGCGCCACGTGCAGCAACCCTTCGCTGTGTTGCTGCAGGAGGTCCGCTTTCGCGGGATCGGCCACGTGCTGCCGAATGACATCCGCGGTGAGGGTATAACGACCCCCGAAAAACAATGCATTAAACAACGCGAAGCCGATGAGAAAGATGACGATGCCTGCCGTTTTGATGGTTTTCATGTTCTGCTTCGGGGTTAGTGCCGCTGCGCCATGGCACGCACGCGAAATTGGTCTGCGATCTCGTGCTCATGCCGCTGAAAAAACTCCGGATCAAAGTTTGCCTCGGGCAAGTGATCCATCACAAAATCAACCGTTTTGCCTGCGCGTAGCCATTGGTCAAACTGCGCATGCCGCATGCGTATGCCAAAGGTGTTGATGCCTTTGAACACGCGCGCGGTTTTGTCCCACACCACGTGCACGCATTTTTCTCCTTCAGGATGCTCCCAGTAAAAGTCTTCTTCGTTGGTGTTGAGCTGGGCGCCTACGTTGCCATAGGTCTGGTACTCGATGTCAAAAAACTTGGCCGAGTTAAACCACGGGCCGGGCTCGTAGCGCGTACGTTCCCCGCAAAGGGTTTGCGCCACCACTTCGCCCATCATGCGGCCGGTGTACCACACTTGCTCAATGTTCTTGCGGCCCGGCAGCGCGTAGGTGCGCTCCACGCAGTCACCAATCGCGTACACGCCAGGCACGTTGGTTTGCAAATAATCGTCCACCAACACCCCGCGTTTTAAGGCCACGCGAGAGCCCTTCAAAAAATCGATGTTGGGAGATACGCCCACCGCGAGCGCTACAAATTGACAGGGCAATACTTCGCCCCGGCTGGTACGCACGGCCTCCACCCGCCCCGTGGGCCCGGCCAGCAGCTCGCTCAGCTCCGTTTGCAGTTGCAGCTTCACGTGGTGTGCCTGAAGGTGGCGCGCGATCAGCTCCGCCTCCGGGCGCGGCAGCACGTTGCTCCAAAAAGCAGATTCACGCACCAAAAACGTTACCGCGATGCCGCGCGAGCGGAGCATTTCCGCCACTTCCACGCCAATCAATCCACCACCAACTACCACGGCCTGGGCAATGCCGCGGGTGTTTTCCTCCATCAATTGCAAGTCGGGATAGCTGTACAAGCCTTGAACACCCGGCAGTTCCTGGCCGGGCCAGCCAAACTTATTAGGCCGCGATCCGGAGGCGATGATCAGGTGGTCATACGCCATGGCGCGGCCCGAGCGAAGCCGCAGTTCATGTTGGTCGGTGTTCACTTGCTCCACATGGTCGCGCAAAAGTTCGATCCGGTTTTTCTTCCAAAAGCCATCTTCATACGGCTTGGTGTGCTCGTAGCACATATGCCCCATGTAAATGTACATGAGGGCGGTGCGCGAAAAGAAATGATCGGTTTCGGATGAGATGACGGTAATGCGGTGATTGCTTCGCTTGCGCAGATGACGGGCGGCCGTAATGCCCGAAATGCCGTTGCCAATGATGACGATGTGTTGCATGCGTTAGGAAGGTACGGAAAAATAGCGTCACGCGGATTGCGCGATTGTCAGCAAGCAGACAAACCCGCATGCCGGTGAAGGCAACGAGCTTGAGTCGCCCCTCAGGATTGATGTGCACGCGGTACTATGCCTGCTCGCTTATTTCCGCCACTGGTTGGCGCGGATGTTCTGAGCGGCCAGGGTCACGGTTTCAGCCACTCGCCTGCTGCGTGTTTCTTCGCGCTTGGCGCTGATAATCCACTGATAGATTCCCTTTTTTACCCCCGGAGGAAACGCCTCAAAAAATCGGCTGGCCTGGCGGTTGCGCGCCAAGGCCGCCTGTAGGTCGTCTGGCATCACCAACTCCTCGATGGCATCCAGCACCGTCCAGGACCCGTCTTTTCGGGCCGCTTCTATTTTTGCCCGACCCGCAGGCTGCATCAACCCTTCGCGCACCAGTTTCCGGATCCGGGTCTTGTTGAGTTTGCTCCAAACGCTTTTCGGTTTGCGTTCGGCAAAAAACAGCCGGAAGCTTCTGTCGTCACGTTTGTTGGGCTTGCTGTCAATCCACCCAAAGCATAAGGCCTCCTCCACTGCTTCATCGTACGTGAGGCTTGGTACACCGCTGTCTTTCTTGTAGATCACCAGCCAGATGTTTTTCTTTTTGGCATGGTGCGTGGCCAACCACTTCCTCCACGCACTGCGGCTGGGAGCGTAAAACTCTTCAAGGGGCGCGGAAGGAGATGGTTTCTTCATGTACGAAGCGACAGCAAGATACACGAATAACCACCACTCATGGGCCGCATTTCAAATTGACGAGGCTGCATTACCTCACCCCGGCCCAACACTTGCAAAAGTGATAGTCTTTGCCCCCCTCTTCATTGGAGAGGGGAACGATACGCACCGAAAAACTACAGTGCTTGAATGGGGTGAGGTTAATCGCGCCAATTTGAAATGCCACCCTACCCATCAGTCGGGTTCGCGGTCGGGGCAAATTCGCTATCTTTGTCCAAAGTGTAAGGCTATGACCGAAGTGATTCAATCCAGTGCGCAAGCCATCAAACTCGAAGAACAATACGGAGCTCATAACTACCACCCCCTGCCCGTGGTGCTGAGCAAGGGCGAAGGCGTGTACCTGTGGGACGTGGAGGGCAAACGCTACTACGATTTCCTGTCGGCCTACAGTGCCGTCAACCAAGGGCACTGCCATCCGCGCATCATTCGCGCCCTCACCGAACAGGCCAAAGAGCTCACGCTTACTTCGCGCGCGTTCTATAACGACAAGCTGGGCCTGGCTGAAAAATACGTGTGCGAAACATTTGGCTATCAAAAAGCCCTGTTTATGAACAGCGGTGCCGAAGCCAACGAAACGGCCATCAAACTGGCGCGCAAGTGGGGCTATGTGAAAAAAAATATACCCGACAACCAGGCGGTGATCGTGGCCGTTACCAAAAATTTCCACGGCCGCACCACCACGATTATTTCGGCCTCCACCGATCCTTCTTCGCGCAAGGGCTTTGGCCCCTTTATGCCGGGTTTTGAAATCGTGCCCTATGATGATGTGGCCGCTTTGGAGAAAGCCTTGGCAAACCCCCACGTATGCGGTTTGTGGATTGAACCCATTCAAGGCGAAGCGGGCGTGTACGTGCCCCAAGCCGGCTACCTCAAGCAGGCCGAAAAACTGTGCCGCCAACACAACGTGCTGCTGTTGATGGACGAAATACAAACCGGTATTGCGCGCACGGGCAAGATGTTGGCCAGCGATCATGAAGATGTGCGGGCCGATATCCTGATCTTAGGCAAAGCGCTGTCGGGTGGTGTGTTACCGATTTCAGTCGCGCTAGCCGATGACGAGGTGATGCTCGTAATCAAACCCGGTGAGCATGGCTCCACCTTTGGCGGCAATCCATTGGCCGCAGCCGTGGTGATGGAGGCCCTGCACGTGGTGAAAGACGAACGCCTGGCCGACAATGCCGAACGACTTGGAAGGATTTTCCGCGAGCGAATGAACGCCTTTATCCCCAAAACCAAGTGGATAAAACTGGTCCGCGGAAAGGGCCTGCTCAACGCCATCGTGATCAATGACACGCCCGACAGCGAAACGGCCTGGAACCTGTGCCTGACATTTGCCCAACACGGATTGTTAGCCAAGCCCACCCACGGCAACATCATCCGGCTGGCGCCCCCATTGGTGATCAACGAAGAACAGTTGCACGAGTGTTGTGATATCATTGAGCGCAGCGTGAGGGAACTGTGACGGGTGCGATTGACACAACCCCTCAGCCCAGCAAACTCATTTCGGCCAAGGCGTGTCGCAGTTGCTCGGGCGACTGAAAGTGGATGGCATGTAAGCCCACGGCCCGTCCGCCTGTCACATTGGCCATGTTGTCATCGATAAACACCGCTTGCGCGGGATTGACCCCGTACCGGTCAAATAAGATGCGGTAAAATTCGGGAAACGGCTTGCGCGTCTTTTCTACCCCCGATACCACCATGCCATCAAACCACTGCAAGAAGTGAAAACGCTGCTGTGCCCACGGGAAGGTTTCTTCCGACCAGTTCGTGAGCGCATAAAACCGGAACCGGCCCGTGGCGCGCAACTCGCGAAACACCTCCACCGTGCCGGGTATGTCCCCTTGAATGGTTTCTTGCCAGCGTCCATACCAGGCGCGGATGGCGCCTTCCTGCTCGGGAAACCGACTCACTAACTCTTCCGTGGCCTCGGCAAACGATCGGCCCGCGTCTTGCTTTTCATTCCACTCAGGCGTGCAAACATTCTCCAGAAACCACGTGATCTCTTCTTCGGTCGAAAAAATTTTGCGGTACAAGTAGCGTGGGTTCCAATCCACCAGCACAGCCCCCAAATCAAATATGATCGTATCGATATGGCCTTTCGCCAGCTCGTCTTCTTTTGTCATTCGTGTTCAAATCATTTTCAAATTATTCCATCCTCAAATTTTCAAATCACTCCGTCCTCAAATCAACTCGTCTTCAAATCATTTTCAAATCGTCTCATCTTCAAATTCTCAAATCAACTTCGCCTTCTCCCAATACACATCCATTTCCGCCAGCGTCATCTCGCCCAGCTTTTTACCGTCCTTGGCCGACTCGCTCTCGAGGTATTGAAACCGCTTGATAAACTTCTTGTTGGTGCGCTCCAGCGCTTCTTCCGGATCGATGCCCACAAACCGCGCATAGTTCACCAGCGAAAACAGCAGATCGCCAAACTCCGCCATCGCCTTTTGTTTATCGATGGGCTCGGCAGCCGACTGAAACTCATTTTTGAATTCGCGCATTTCCTCTTCTACTTTCTCCCACACTTGCTCTTTTTTCTCCCAGTCAAACCCCACCCCGCGCGCCTTGTCCTGGATGCGGATGGCCTTCACCAACGCGGGCAGTGAGGCGGGCACCCCTTCCAGCACCGATTTGTTGCCCGTGCGCAGCTTTATTTTCTCCCAGTTTTCCTTCACTGTTTTTTCATCTGTGGCCACCACCTCGCCATACACATGGGGGTGGCGCTCCACCAGTTTGTCGCAAATGGCGTGGAGCACATCGGCAATATCAAACCATTTTTGCTCCTGTGCGATGCGGGCATAAAACACATTGTGCAGCATCAAATCGCCCAACTCCTTTTTAACCTCGGTTGGGTTGTTCTCCAGAATAGCATCTGCCAGCTCATAGGTCTCCTCAATGGTCAGGTGGCGCAACGTCTCCCAGGTTTGCTTTTTGTCCCACGGGCAGTTTTCGCGCAACTCGTCCATCACGGTGAGCAAGCGATCAAAGGCTTGCAATTTGGCTTGCCGGTGGGGGTCGGACTGCGACAGCGGTTTTTTACTCATGTTGCAAAACTACTTGATTTTCCACGTGCGATTCATCCCGCCAAGGCTTCCGCCTGCAGCGCAGCACTGGCGCGATACCGCTCGTGGCCGGTTTCGGCCAGCAGGGTGCTCAACAGGTTGGCTACGTGTGCCGTGCCGATGCGGGCAGCCCATTCAAAGGGTCCGTACGGATAGTTGGTGCCCAACTTCATGGCCAGGTCAATATCTGCCCGCGTGGCGGTGTGGCTCTCCCACGCAAAATAGGCCTCGTTGATGATCAGGCTGACAACCCGGGGGGTCACCAATCCGGTCTGGTCTGCCACAGGTTGAAATTCCGTGCCGAGCGCAGCACACACGTGGCGCAGCTTATCGCCATCGGATGCCTCCGGCACGCCCACCTCAAACAAGGCCCGCTCCAAAAACGTGGGCCATCCGCAAAACCCATAGGCCAAGCGATGTGTCAGTCGGCTGGCCACGGAGCCTTGCAGGGCCTCCAAAAAAACAACCGCCTCCGGCCACTGATGGTAAATCGAGAGGCCGGTTGTATGCATGCCAAAATCAATGATTACGTCTCCCGGGCTCTCCAGCTCGGAGCGGCTATCCAGCCGTTTCCAGCTATGCACACCCTCAAACTTTTGCTGGCAGCCCAAGAGCTGTGCCAGCGTGCCAATCACAACAATATTCATAAACAAAGAAGCAAGGTATCCAATAAAATCGGATGGTGCCCGTCTTGAAGGTAGGCTTTTGGGCTACCTTCGGCCGCGTTTAGTTTGTGTTTATGAAACGAGTCAAAAAAATCATGGTGTACGTCTTTGTGTTTCTGGTACTGGCCGTTCTGGGCGTCTATGTTTTTGTTCAATCGCCCGTGTTTGGTGCCAATCCGTCAGGTAGTCGCCTGGAGCGCATCCAACAGTCGCCCCGCTACCGCGAAGGCAGTTTCCAAAATGCCGAACCCACCGAGGTGATGCTGCCGGAAGCCTCGTATGCGAAAATGATGCGCGATTTCTTTTTCAACAAACCGAACGATGTGGAGCCGCCCGCACCGTTGCCATCGGTGAAAACCGATTTGAGATCGTTGGATGCCGCTACGCCTACCCTCGTTTGGTTTGGCCATTCTTCGTACCTGATCAAGTCAAAAGATGTTTCCATTTTAGTTGATCCGGTTTTTAGCGGCAATGCCGCGCCCATTGCTTTTTTTGGAAAGGCCTTTGCCGGCAGCAACACATACCAGGCGGAAGACATGCCCGACATTGACGTGCTGCTGCTCACGCATGATCACTACGACCACTTGGATTATCCCACCATCAAAAAACTGCACCCGCGCGTGAAGACGATTGTCACTTCATTGGGTGTGGGCGCGCACTTGGAGCGGTGGGGGGTGGCCCCCGAAAAAATCATTGAGTTGGACTGGTGGGAACACGTGACGCTGCCAGACAGCCTTGTTTTCACCGCTACGCCTGCGCGTCATTTTTCGGGCCGCAGTTTTCTGCGTGGCAAAACCGCCTGGTCTTCGTTTGTGTTGGCATTGCACGGCCACAAGCTTTTTTTGGGTGGCGATTCGGGCTACGATGGCCAGTTCAAGATCATTGGCGAGAAAATGGGGCCGTTTGATCTGGCGCTATTGGAGGCAGGACAATACGGAGCCAACTGGCCTTACATTCACATGACACCCGAGCAGACGGTGGCGGCCGCGCAAGACTTGAAGGCCAAGGTGTTGATGCCCGTGCATTGGGGCAAGTTTGCGCTTTCCATGCATGCGTGGAACGAACCGATTGAGCGCGTGTGGGCGCAGGCGGAGAAAGACTCGGTTAGGCTGACAACACCGAAAATAGGGGAGGCTGTTCTGCTAAATCAAGTCTATCCGCGCCAGCGTTGGTGGAATTTTTAGTCTCGTGATATTTTATCTCCGCGCGGTTAGGATAAGGAGCGGGCTATCTGTCATTCGCTCCATTGCCGTTGATCACGTTAAACCCATGCCGTTAGGCATGGCATATCGGTAAATACAATCACCAATGGGTACTGAGTGCCGTAGGCACGAAATATGACAAAGCCGGATCATTGCTGGCCAGAATCCCCATGATAAAACTCCTCCAGCGAAGCGAAGTACGTATGTATCCAACCCTCCACGATGTCGTCATAATCGGCATCGGGAATATTCGTGTGGCGTAGCTCCACCGAAGTGCCGTTCTCGTGGTCGTGCAACTTGAGCGTGACGATGGAGGCCTCTGGCTGGTCGCCAAAATACCACTGCTGCACAATTCTTTTGTCCGGCTCAAACTCCAGGTTTTTGCCCACAATGCTCCCCTCCCATAGCGAGAACTCGCTGCCCGGCTCGGTAGACATCTCCGCCTCCTCGCCCGTCCACAGTTGAAGGGTGGCGGGGTTGGTCAGTGCCCGGTACACATCGGCAGGCGGGGCCGGGATGACAAAATATTTTTTGAAGTCTTTCATACGTGCGTGGGGGTGGGCTTGCCACCAGGGCACAAAGACACAAATTTTTTTGGCTATTCTGCGCTATCGCTGCCACAAGGGCACAAAAACGATTGATGGATTTCGGATTATCGTGACCCGGTGTTTTGGCGGCCTCGTTTACAAACTCTCCGTAAAAAATTCGCGCTTCACCCGCTCACTCGTGCTGGTGAGCAGTTCGTACGGGATGGTGCCAATGGCCCGTGCCACCTCCTGTATCGGGTGGCCGTTGCCAAAAATGATAACGTCATCGCCTTCGCGCGCATCAATGCCCGTGATGTCGATCATGGTCATATCCATGCATACGTTACCGATTACCGGTGCCAGTTTGCCGTTCACCCACACCTTTCCGGTTCCGTTGCTGAACGCGCGGCTGAAGCCATCCGCATAGCCAATGGCAATGGTGGCTACGGTGCGATCGCCCACGGCCGTGCCCTTGCGCCCGTACCCAACGGTAGTGCCGCGGGCCACGTTCTTAATCTGCGATATGGTTGTCTTCAGGGTGGCCACGGGCGTCAGCCCGGGCACCGGTTCAGCGGTGGGGCTCACGCCATACAGCCCAATGCCCAGCCGCACCATGTCAAACTGAAATTCGGGCAGCCGCAGAATGCCCGCGCTGTTCAGCAAATGCCGCATCGGGCGGATGTTCAACGCAGCCGTGATTTTTTCATAGCCGCGCAAAAAAACCGCGGCCTGCGCGCGCGAGTAGTCATCGTGTTGGGGCTCATCGGCCCCGGCCAGGTGTGAAAACACCGATGCCACCCGCACGTGAGGATGGGCGCGCAACAACGCAATGGCGTGGTCCCATTCATCTTCCGCCAAACCAAGGCGATTCATGCCCGTTTCCAATTCCAGATGGATGTCGATCTCCTTTTCGCCCGCCAGCGCAAGCACCAATCCCTCCAAAAAAGAAAGGCTGTAGACGCTGGGCTCCAGCCGGTGGGCCAGCAGCAAGGGCACATGGTGAACGGACGGGTTCATGACCAGGATGGGCAATTGAATAAACTTGCTCCGCAGCTCGGCCCCTTCGCTCGGGTAAGCCACGCCCAGGTAGTCCACCCGGTGGTAGGCCAACATGCCCGCCACTTCCTCGCTGCCGCTGCCGTAGGCAAAGGCTTTCACCATCACCATGGTTTTGACGCCCGGCCGCAGGCGGTTGCGAAAAAAATTCAGGTTATCAATCATCGCTTTGATGTCGATCTCCATCACGGCATTGTAATGTTTGCGCTGCAGCCGCTGCACAATGCGCTCCAGGCGAAACGCCCGTGCCCCTTTGATCAAGATGGCTTCATCGTGAAAATCGTCAGGCGAGAAGGAGTCAAGGAAATCCTCCGCGGAGGGAAACACGCGCACCGCGAACGGCAGCGTCTCCATCAACGCCCGGTGCGCCACCATCAGGGGGCCGATGGCAAACACGCGATGAAGCGTATGCCTTTTCAATAGCTCCACCACCTTGGTCACGATGGCTTCGGAAGTCAGCCCGGTTTGGAAAACATCCGACAGGACAACGGTCTTTCGGGGCCGCAGCTCGCCCGACAAAAACTCCAGGCTCACGCGCAAACCCTCCAGGTCAATGTTGTAGGTGTCATCCACCACGCGGCAGTTGTGGATGCCTTCCAGGCGTTGCAACCGCATGGGCACTTGTTTGATCTGATCCAACAAAAGCGGCAGGCGCGCGGGCGGCATGCCTCGGCTGAGCAACATGACTACGCTGTGCAAAATGTTTTCGCGCGTGGCGCTGTCGCGGGCAGCCAATGTGAAGGTGCATGTTTGGGTGGCGGTCGATAAGGTGACTTGATCTCCGTGCTCGGCCAGTTGCCATACCGCATGGCGCGCGGTTCCCCAACTGACCCGGTTTTTGTTCGGATAGGTTTCCCGCATCAATGCATCGATCAGCGGATGATCGGCACAATACACAACGGTGTGACAGCGCGCAAAAAGAAGCAGTTTCTCGCGCACTTTTTCTTCGCGGCTGGCGAACCCTTCGTCATGCGCGCTGCCAATGTTGGTGAAGATGCCTTGCGTGGGCGCGATCATGTGCTCCAACCGGGCCATCTCGCCCGGCTGCGAGATGCCTGCCTCAAAAATGCACGTGGGCGAATCGGTGCGGCCGTGAAGTGCCCAAACGGACAGCGCCACGCCAATCTGCGAGTTGTAGCTGCCCGGGTTCTTGACCACCGGATTGGGCCCGTCCGCCAGAAATTGCGACAGCAACTCTTTGACAATCGTCTTGCCGTTGCTGCCCGTAATGGCAATGACATCCTGCGTACGGGCATGTTCGCGTGCATGCAACGCCAGGTCTTGCAGCGTGCGCAGCGATGACTCGGCCAGAAAAAAATTCGCATCCGCGTAAGCGCCCACCTCTATGGCCGCTTCCACCACAAACTGCCGGATGCCGGCCCGGTAGGCATCGGCAATAAAGGCATGCCCGTGTTGGCGCGGGCCGGGCAGGGCGATGAACAAGGCCTCGGCCGAGGCAAATGCCTTGCGCGTATCGGTGATCAGAAAATGGATGGCGCTCCCGTGGGCTTGTTGTAAAACAGAACCGGCCGTGAGCGAAGCAAGGTCAGAAAACGTCATGGGCAACATCAATGGAGGCGCTGGCCGTTGGGCACGGGCTTGTCCGGCACGCAAAGTACAACATCGCCCTGCTCATCCTGAAAGCCGGTCACCAATACTTCGGATAGAAACGGACCGATTTGCTTGGGCGGAAAGTTGACCACACATACCACCTGTTTGCCCACCACCGTTTCCGGGCGGTAATGCCCGGCAATCTGTGCGCTGGACTTTTTGATGCCCTCCGCGCCCAAGTCGATCCACAGTTTAATAGCGGGTTTGCGGGCTTCGGCAAACATTTCGGCCTTCACCACCGTTCCAGTCCTGATTTCAACTCGTTCAAAGTCGCTCCACTCTATCATGGCAGGCACTTGGTTGGTTCGCTTTTTTTCCCTTCATTTGCTATCCCCGTTATGAACACACGTCAAGCTAGTTATGCATTTTTTGCAAGTTTCGCACTGCTCATGGCTGGAAACGTTGCCTGGGCACAGGAAGAGAACACCGAACTGCCGCTGCCTGCGCACCCCACGGAAGAGCGGGTAGAACGCATCGAGCCTCCGGTCGAAGACGGGTTTCCCGTACAGGAACTGGATGGTAAATCCGTCCGCAACACAGCCCCTGCCAAAGAGGAAAAGAAAGACTCCGAACGGGCAGGTACTAAAAAACTGGGCGATAAAGCAACTGCCCGAAAAAATGATGACGATGCGCTCTCGTTCAACTTCCTGTACTACCTGATCCAAAAATTCAAGGTCAGCGACCTGATCGAGAATTAGCACGCGCCTATTTCTTCTCTTCTTCTCCGCCTTTCGTTCAAAAAAGTAACTTTGCAACCTTGTTGCATGTTTTGAAGGCGGTATTCACTTTTTTTTTGCTAGGATATGCGGTTGCGCTGGTTGCCCAAACCAACTGTGGTTTTCGCTTGCGCGGACGCGTGCTCAACGAATCGCAAGAACCCCTGGCCGGAGCCACCGTGGTGTTGACCGAACCGTCCAAAGGCGAAAGCACCAACCAGGAAGGAGCCTTTGAATTTCGGAACGTGTGTGCCGGGCGCTACACCGTGGAGGTGCGGTTTGTAGGCTACCAGGCCCAGCAGCAGGTGGTATCCGTTCCGCAATCGGACGATGTCGTTTTCGCCCTGGTGGTTGACGCAACGCAATTAAACGAAGTAGTGGTCACCGACAGGCGGGCCGAAAACCCCGTGAGTACCGCCACGGTAATCACCGCCAAACAACTGGAGGCGGCACCGGGCAAGAGCCTGGGCGAGGTATTGCAAACCGTGTCGGGCGTCAACAGCATCCAAAGCGGGCCGGCCATCTTCAAACCGGTCATCCATGGCGTGCACAGCCAGCGCGTACTGATCCTAAACAACGGCATCCGGCAGGAAGGGCAACAGTGGGGCGCAGAGCACGCACCCGAAATCGACCCCTTTACCGCCCACACCATTACGGTGATCAAAGATGCCGGGGCGATCAAATACGGTACTGATGCCCTGGGGGGCGTCATCATCATCACGCCCGCAGAGCTGCCGGAGGAGCCCGGATTGGGCGGTCAGGTGAATATGATCGCGAACTCCAACAACCGGGGGCTCACGTTTTCGGGCATGCTGGAGGGCGGCTTGGCCAAGCCGGGGTGGGGTTGGCGTGTGCAGGGCACGGGCAAGTACGCGGGCGACTCACGCGCCCCTGACTATGTGCTCTCCAACACGGGCTTTCGCGAACAGAATTTTTCGGCCGCCTTGGGGTATCACCGGAAAAACAAGGGCGTGGAGGTGTACTACAGCCAATTCAACACCGAAATCGGAATCCTAAAAGGATCATCTACCTCCAATGGCAACGACTTGGTGGCGGCCATTGAAAACGAACCTCCCCGGCTGACGGCTCCGTTTACGTATGCCATTGGGCAACCACGCCAAGAGGTGAGGCACGACTTGATCAAACTCAATGGCCACCTCAGCCAAGGAGCGCATACCTGGCAGGTACAGTATGGATTCCAATACAACGAACGCCAAGAGTTTGACATCCGCAGGGGCAGCCTGCGCCAACGGCCGCAATTGGCCTTTGATCTGTTCACCCACACCCTGGACGTAGACTGGGAAACCGCGCACGAGAATCGGATCCGCTGCCGCGGTATCAACGGCATGTTTCAGGACAATAACAAAATAGACGGCACCTCCACCATCCCTTTTATTCCCAATTTCAGGCATTACTCGGTGGGTGCCTTTTGGATCGAGCAGTTTCGGGGCCCGCGTTGGGATACCGAAATCGGTGTGCGTTATGACTATCGCCTCTACGATGCTTCAGGCTTCACCCTTCTCAATCGGCCCTATGAGTCGCAGGTGCAGTTTCACAACATGAGCGGCACGCTGGGTGCCACACGCAAGCTGAGCCCCGGGCATAAGCTCATCAACACGCTGGCCACCGCCTGGCGGCCGCCCAACGTGGCCGAGTTGTACAGCGCAGGAACTCACCAAAGCGTGGCCACCATCGAGTATGGGCTGCTGCTCACCCCGGATGGCACTGCGGTCAGGGACTACCGAGACAGTAACGTGCGGCCGGAGCAGGCCGTTAAGTGGGTCAGCACATATCAATGGACGGCCCGCGCGTTTTCGCTCGAGGTGTCGGCTTACGCCAACTACATCGCCAATTATATTTACTTGCGCCCCCGCGGTGTGAACAGCACCATCCGCGGGTTTTTTCCCCTGTCGGTCTACACCCAAACCGATGCTTCGTTTTTGGGAGCCGACCTGAAAACAACCTGGCAGTGGAATCGTGAACTTTCCAGCGAAGCAAAAGCCTCGTGGCTGCGCGCCACCGATGAACGCGAAAACGACTTCCTGATCTTTATCCCATCCAACCGCGTGGAGTTATCCATGCGGTACGAACCCCACCGTACCCTTGGCACTGCGCGTCTTTTTGCGGAAGCGCGTGGCCGCTACGTAGCCCGTCAGCAGCGCGCGCCACGCGTGGTGCGGATGCCTGACATCATCGACAACGCCCTGATGGGCCGAGACATCATTGAAGAAGACCCGCGCAACTTTGATTTTGTGGCACCGCCCCCTGCTTACGTGTGGCTGGGCTGTTCGGTAGGTGCGGAAATACCGGCCGGAAAAACGCGCATGACCGTGCGGCTGGCCGCGGAGAACTTGCTCAACACTTCGTATCGCGAATACACCAACCGCATGCGCTACTATGCCGATGAAGTGGGTCGGAATATCAACCTGGCGCTCAAGTGGGCGTTTTGAGTTGTCAGCAGCCTTTCCTAAATTTGCAACTATGTTGCATTAAAAACCCATTTATGAAGCTTTTCAATCGTTTTTTGTCTGTCTTTTGTGTTGGCGCACTGGTTGTTTTTTCGGCTTGCGAAGACGATGATCCCACCCCTGAAAACGTTCCCGAGGTGATTACGCGGGCAGAGTTAACGTTTACCGCCATCGATAATTCCAGCGCCCCGGCCGTTGTGGTCACCGCCACGGATGCCGATGGCATCGGCTCTGCGGAGGAATTGGAGGCCGATGGCCCCATTAACTTGCGCGCCAATGTAACGTACGCCCTCTCGATAAAACTTTACAACGACCTCTTTGACGCAGGTGAGGAAGGATATGATGTGACCGAAGAGGTTGACGAAGAAGACGAAGAACATTGGTTCTTCTTTGGATTTACCTCCGGGGTGTTTTCCAACCCTACCGGCAACGGCAACATCATCAGCGCCAGCTTCCCCAACAATGGCACCGTTCGCTATGCGGATGAAGATGACGATGGCCGCCCGCTGGGCTTGCTTACCAACTGGACCACCATCAACGACAATTCAGGGTCGGGCAAGATCTTCCGCGTCATCTTGAAGCACTTTGATGAGGTGGAAAAAACCGATGATTCGACATCAGACGATGGCGAGACCGACATTGACGTGACGTTTGTGATCAATGTGACACAGCCTTCGTAACGAAACGGCTCGTTTGGCTATGCGAAATCCCCGCCCCGTGCGGGGATTTTTGTTTTACGGCCCCGCCATTTTAGCTAACTTGCCCAATCAAGGCTATGGAGAAAATCACCGATTCTATTTTCAAGTTTTTGCGGCTGGACACCCTGGTCAACAACCTGTCGGGCTACCTCGAAGCGCGGATGGAGCTGCTCAAGATCGAAATCCGCGAAGATGTGGCCAACCTGCTGGCCAAGGGCCTTATTTACGGGGCCATGGGTTTGTTCGCCTTTTTGTTCCTGATCTTCTTCAGTGTGGGGCTGGCCCACTACCTCAACCAGTTTTTTGCGGCTTCCTATGGAGGCTATTTTGCAGTGGCAGGGCTCTATGGCCTTGCGTTGCTGGTATTTCTTGTGTTTCGCCACACCATCGGGCTGCAAATCGAACGACATTTCAACACGTTAATCAAACAGAAAAAGAAAAAACCAGACAACGGATAACATGGAGCTGCTGGAAGTACAAGACCCTGAAAAAAAGCGGTTGATCGAATCTTCGGAACGCCACAAGCGTGAACTGGAGCGCGAAGTAAAGGCCATTTCGGAACGCACCGAGACCATCGCAAAAAATGCGTTGATCATTGGCGGTGTGCTGGCGCTGACGTATCTGCTCATCAGCCAGGCCGGCCGCGACAAGCCGCGCAAAAGGAAAGAGCGTGCGCTTGGCCAAGAGGAGGAAACCGAAGATTTTGGCCCCGCCACGCCTTCGTTGCTTTCGCAGATCGGCAGCCGCGTGGTGGACCAGGCCACGTTGATCTTGTTGGACGTGGCCAAGCAAAAACTCACCGAATTTTTACATAGCCGCAAACATGAAAATTCTTGAATCGCTGAAAGCCCAACAGCGGCAACGGAAAAAGTCCATTGCGGTGCTGATTGACCCCGACAAAGCCGAAGACCTCGGGCGCCTGCGCACCTTGGTGCGGCTGGCCAGCGAAAACTGCATTGATTTCTTTTTTGTCGGGGGCAGTTTGGTCACCACCACCAACCTGAGCGAAGTGATCCAAACCATCAAGGAAAACAGTGCGTTGCCTGTCGTGCTCTTTCCGGGCAGTTCCTTGCAAATAGACCCGCAAGCGGACGGCATTTTGTTTCTGTCTCTGATCTCGGGCCGCAACCCCGATTTATTGATTGGGCAACACGTGATTGCCGCGCCCATTTTGCGCAACAACCCCATTGAGGTATTGCCCACAGGCTACATGCTCATCAACTCCGGGCGCACCACGTCTGTGGCCTACATCAGCAACACCACGCCCATTCCGGAGGACAAGTATTCCCTGGCGGCCTGCACGGCCATGGCAGGCGAAATGTTAGGGCTTCAACTGGTTTACTTAGATGCCGGCAGCGGGGCCGAGCGCGAAATCAATGCGCGGATGATTGCGGCCGTGCGCAAGTCGGTTCACGTGCCGCTCATTGTGGGTGGAGGCATCAATACCGCGCAGAAGGCTGCCAACGCCCTGGAGGCCGGGGCCGATATGATCGTGATCGGTAATGCCGCAGAAAAAGATCCGAATTTGCTGATCGAAATCAGCGACCGGGTGTATGACTGGAACGCGGCAGCGGAGCAAAAAAGTTAATGGGACGACTCATGAAAATCCGCATTGCACATGTGTTGGCCCTCACCGGTTTCATGTGGGTGTCGGCCTTCCTGGCCACGGCACAAACGGTTTATTCCGCTGCGCACGGCAAAAAATACCACACGGCTGACTGCCGCCTGTCGGGCGATGCCGAGGGGATGACGCGGGCCGCAGCACGCAAAGCCGGCAAGTCCGCCTGCAACATCTGCCAGCCCAACCGCCTGGGCAACGCCAAGTTGAGCCCGTGCAGCGGCCAGACAGCCGATGGCACGCGCTGCAAGCGCCTGACGGCCAACCGAAACAAGAAGTGTTTCCAACATCAAGGATAACCCCCATGGAAGCTGCCAAACTGCATCCCGAAGGCCCCGCCTTTTCACGCGTGATCGCGGGCGTGTGGCGCTGGCACAACGTGTCGGTGGATGTCATGGAACGGCTGATTAACACCGCCCTGGAGCATGGCATCACCACGTTTGACCATGCCGACATCTACGGCAACTACGGCAATGAAGAGCTGTTTGGACGGGTGGTGAAGCGCACCCCTGCCCTGCTCGGGCACATGCAATTGGTGAGCAAGTGCGGCATCAAACTGCTGTCTGACCGAAAGCCCGCGCACCGCATCAAACACTATGACACCACCAAGGAACACATCATCGCCTCGGCCGAAAACTCGCTGAACGTGCTGGGCGCAGGCCAGTTGGATTTGTTGCTCCTGCACCGACCCGACCCCTTGATGGATGTGGACGAAGTGGCGGAAGCCTTTAGCCTGCTCAAGCAACATGGCAAGGTGTTGCATTTTGGCGTTTCCAACTTTACCTCTGCCCAGTTTGATCTGCTGCAGCGCGCCTGGTCATTTCCGCTGGTCACCAACCAAATCGAGCTGTCGCTCACGCATCACCATCCGTTTTTTGACGGCACGGTGGACCATTTGTATCAACACCGCGTATCACCCATGGCGTGGTCGCCTTTGGGTGGTGGTAAGATGAACCTGGACGAGCGGGTCTTTTTCAACCTGGCGGCTAAATACAATGCCACCTACAGCCAGTTGGCGCTGGCGTGGCTGCTGGCGCACCCCGCACGCGTGTTTCCCATCATCGGTACCACGCAACCCGAACGCATTGGGGAGGCGGCCAAGTCGCTCAGTGTAACCCTTGACCGCCAAGATTGGTTTGAAATGTTGAAAATGGTGCGCGGCAACGATGTGGCGTGATTTTGCTACCTTGAGCTGATATGACCACAAAAATCATTGCTTCGCCCCCGCGCACCGCCATGGAGGTATTTGAGATGCTCCCGGAGGGCACGCTGGCTGAAGTAATTGAAGGCCAATTTTTTATGTCGCCAGCACCCAATACAAATCATTTCAAAGTAGCCAAACGAATTTCCCGCGCATTGGATGGGCTGGTCGAAGACACACAACTCGGCCATGTTTTTTATGCACCTTTTGATGTATATCTCGATCCCGACACCAGCGCAGTCCAGCCCGATATCTTCGTGATCCGGAACGGCAACCCGGGCACGCTGGAGCCGAAAGGTAATTTTCATGGCGTTCCGGATTTTATCGTAGAAGTGCTCTCGGCCAGCAATCGGGCACATGATTTAATCACCAAGAAGAATCTTTATGAGAAATACCGAGTGGGTGAATATTGGATCGTAGATCCGGAAAGCAAGGAAGTTGTTGGCTATGAACTGGAAAACGGGAAATTCAAAAGAGTATCCGCTTCCGCGGGAAAAATCACCTCCCGGTTGTTCCAAGTAGATATCTCGTTCTAGACAGTCTGTTGGCCTTAGAAATTTTCCGTTCCTTACTGGTGCGCCACAAACCTCGGTGAACGTGGAGTAACCCCGGCAGAATTGGTTTGATCTATAGAAAATAGCTGCGGCAACGATGTGCCTTGATTTTGCTACCTTGAAGCTGATATGACCACGAAAATTATTGATTCGCCACCGCGCACCGCCATGGAGGTATTTGAGATGCTCCCGGAGGGCACGCTGGCTGAAGTAATTGAAGGTCAATTTTTTATATCACCGGCACCCTCCTTTCAACACCAAGACACGTTATTGGAGATTGCCAGTCAACTACGGACACTGATCAGAGCTCATGGCCACCGAGTAATCGTGGCCCCTTTTGACGTGTACTTGGACAAGAACGAGAATGTAGTCCAACCCGATATCTGCGTTATATTGAAATCGAATCGGGGGATATTAGGGCAATCATTTAAGGGCATTCCCGATCTGATCGTGGAGATATCATCTCATTCCAATAGTGAGCCTGACTTGACATTGAAAAGAAAACTGTACCAAAAAGTGGGCGTACAGGAGTATTGGATCGTTAATCCGGAAACCAAGGAAGTGATTGGATATCAGCAGAAAGAAGGCGTCTTTGGGAAAAAAACCTCTTCCATCGCAACCATTCAATCTTTCCTTTTAGACGTCATCATTACATTTTGATCGACCGCGGGACGTTAAAAATTCTCCTTTTTCTTCATGGGTGCGCAACAAACCCAGCACCATTTTTGTATTCTTTATTTAACCTCCTCCATGGCCAAAGCCGCATCCCACGCCTCCCTCGACCTGACGGGACACGAATACATTGAAGTAATAGGCGCCCGCGAACACAACCTGAAAAATGTGTCGGTGAGCTTTCCGCGCAACAAACTCGTGGTCATCACGGGCATCAGCGGCAGCGGAAAATCATCCCTGGCCTTTGACACCATTTATGCCGAAGGTCAAAGGCGTTACATGGAGAGCTTCTCAGCCTATGCCCGCAGCTTTATTGGAAACCTGGAGCGCCCCGATGTGGACAAAATCAATGGGCTGAGCCCGGTGATCTCCATCGAGCAGAAAACCACCTCGCGCAACCCGCGCTCCACCGTGGGCACGGTTACGGAGATTTACGACTTCATGCGCCTGCTGTATGCCCGGGCGGGCGAAGCGTTCTCCTACCTGAGTGGCGAAAAGATGGTGCGGCAGTCGGAAGACCAGATTCTGGATGCCATCGTCAAAAATTTCGCTGGCAAAAAACTGACCTTGCTGGCCCCGGTGGTCAAAGGCCGCAAAGGGCACTACCGCGAACTGTTTGTACAAATTCGAAAACAGGGTTTTACCAAAGTGCGGGTAGATGGCCACGTGGTGGACATCACCGCCAAAATGCAGGTAGACCGTTTCAAGATACACGATATCGAAATCGTCATTGACCGCATTGTGCCCGATGCCAAAGACCGTGTGCGCATCAGCCAATCGGTGCAGCGCGCCATGAAAGAGGGCAAAGGCGTGATCATGGCGTTGGAAGAAACAGGCCGCGTACACCACTTCTCCAAGTTCTTGATGGACCCCACCACGGGGCTGTCGTACGATGAGCCCGCCCCCAACTTGTTCTCATTCAACTCACCCTATGGGGCGTGCCCCGTATGCCATGGGCTGGGTCAGATTGAAGAGATCACCGAAGAGTCCGTCATCCCCGACAAAAAGCTGAGCATCAGCCGGGGCGGCATCTTACCCTTGGGCGAATACCGCGACATCTGGATTTTCAAAAAAATAGAAGCTATTCTCAAACGCCACAAACTTACGCTGAGCACGCCCATCAAAGACATCCCCAAAGAGGTAATCAAGGTGTTGCTTCATGGCGATGACGTGCCGGTGGCCGTGGCCTCGGTGAAATACCCCGGCACCGAGTGGAATACCAAATTTGAAGGGATCATCAGCTTTCTTCAAAAAATGAAAGAAGATGGCTCGGAAAACATCAAGAAATGGGTAGAAGATTTTACGTTGACAAAAACATGCCCCGAGTGCGATGGCGCGCGATTGAAAAAAGAAGCCTTGCATTTTAAGCTGGCGGGCAAAAACATTGCGGAACTGGCCGAGTACAACATAGTGGAACTGGCCAAGTGGTTTGAGGGCGTGGAGAAAAAACTAAACGACAAACAGCGCGTCATTGCCACGGAGGTGCTCAAAGAAATCCGCAAACGCATCGGCTTTTTGCTGGATGTGGGGTTGGACTACCTGCACCTGAACCGGCCCATCCGCACATTGAGCGGGGGCGAATCGCAACGCATCCGCCTGGCCACCCAAATCGGCACCCAACTGGTGGGCGTGTTGTACATTTTGGATGAACCGAGCATCGGGCTGCATGCGCGTGACAACGCCAAACTCATCAAAGCCCTCAAAGACTTGCGCGACCTCGGCAACACCGTGGTGGTGGTGGAGCACGACAAAGAAATGATGTTGGAGTGCGACTACATCATCGACATAGGGCCCGGTGCCGGACGCCACGGAGGCACGGTGGTAGCCGAAGGCGATCCCAAAACATTTTTGAAACGCAACTCCACCACCGCGCAGTACCTCAGCGGTAAAATCGGCATCGACACAAAACGCGAGCGCAGAAAAGGCAGCGGTGAGTGGCTGACGCTGACAGGCGCCACCGGCAACAATTTGAAAAACGTGGACTTGGAACTGCCGCTGGGCACGTTCACGTGCATCACGGGCGTTTCGGGCAGCGGCAAGTCTACCTTGATTCACGAAACGCTGTTCCCGATCTTAAACCAGCATTTTTTTAACTCGCGTACCGAGCCGCTGGCGTACAAAAAAATCGATGGCCTCAAGCGCATCGACAAAGTCATTGAGGTGGATCAATCGCCCATTGGGCGCACGCCCCGCTCCAACCCCGCCACCTACACGGGTGTGTTCACGGACATTCGCGATCTGTTCGCCCAAATGCCCGAAGCAAAAATACGAGGGTACAAAAACGGTCGCTTCTCGTTCAACGTAAAAGGAGGACGCTGCGAAACGTGCGAAGGCGCTGGCCTTCGCCTGATCGAGATGGAGTTTTTACCCGATGTGTATGTGCCGTGCGAAACGTGCAAAGGCAAACGCTACAACCGCGAAACACTGGAGGTGCGCTTCAAAGGCAAATCGATTTCGGATGTGCTGGACATGACCGTGGAAGAGGCCGTCACTTTTTTCGAAAACCAACCTAAAATCCTGCGCAAGATCCAAACGCTGAACGAAGTGGGGCTGGGCTATATCTCGTTGGGGCAACACGCCACCACCCTCTCCGGGGGTGAGGCCCAGCGGGTAAAGTTGGCCACGGAACTCTCCAAGCGCGACACGGGCAAGACGTTGTACATCCTGGATGAGCCCACCACGGGCCTCCATTTTCAAGACATTGCCCATTTATTGGATGTGTTGCAAAAGCTGGTGGACAAAGGCAACACGGTGCTGGTGATTGAGCACAACATGGACGTGATCAAATCGGCTGACCATGTCATCGACTTGGGGCCCGAGGGCGGTGCCGGGGGCGGCCGCATCATTGCCAAGGGCACACCGGAACAGATTGTAGGTAACCCGGCCAGCTACACCGGAAGATTTTTGAAGATGGAGTTGGCGTAAGCAGAGGCGATGGCGTGCGTGTCGAACGGCACGCGATCCAACCTCCGTTCGAGCAAGGGCTGTGGCTGGTTTTCCGAATCGCGGGGCGAAAATAATCGCGCCTCGGTGTTCATTCCCTTTACGGCTTTCCATATCTTGCACGGTTAATCTGTTGATCGGCACGCACGCCCATGCTTAAGACCAAAGCGCTCATCCGCCTCGCCTTTTTGGGCGCTGCCATTTCCTGGCTGATCATGGTCTTTGCCGATGTAACCGTTCTCTTCAGCGATCTCAAAGGACTTGACCCGGACGTGCCCGCCTGGTTGCCGCGCGTCATGCTGGATGCCTTCATCCTCTGCCTGTTTTACTATTACAAATTGCGCATTGAGCGCGATGAGAGCCTGAACTTCACCGACCTGCTTTGGAAAGTCTTTGCCACGGGCTTGATCGTTACCGTCATTTCGTTGGCCATCCGCTTTCTCGGGTTTCTGCTGGGCAACACGCCTTTGCCTGCCAATGTGCTGTATCAGGATTTCGTTTACCAGATTGATCTCTCGCTTTTCTTGAGCTTTTTGCTGGCCGCGTTCACCTCGTGGAAGCGGCTCATCCTCTACCAGAAGTCAAAATGGCTGATCCGCCTGTGGCGTGTGTTTGAAATCAGTTTGTTGGTGGTACTGCTGTACGATAGCATCTTGGTGGCATTCAGCGAAGGCGTAATGACGTTCACCTACATCGTCATCGGGGTGATGGTCTTGATCCTGTCGGCCAACATGAAGTGGGTGGCTTACCTCAACTTCCGCCAAAAATGGACCAGCCTGTTGTTGCTATTGCTGTGCTTTTTTTACCTCGGTTATTTTTTGCTCACCATGTCGGCCGAAGCCGAGCAGATAGCGGAGAAATCCAGCGTGTTCATGAGTTTTTACGGGCACGTTTTCAACCTGGTGCTGTGCATTTTTGTGCTGGTGTACGCCTCGTTTTCGTTTTTGGTGATCCTCTTTAACCTGCCCACCTCTTCGGTATTTGAGCAAAAACTGGAAGAGGTGATAAACTACCAACGCATCAGCCAGAGCATCCAAACGGAGCAAAACGAAGAAAGCGTATACCGCATTCTGCTCGAAAGCTCGGTGAGTTCCGTTTTTGCCGATGCCGCCTGGCTGGAAATTCGCGGAGAGGGCAGCGAAGCCAAGACGTACACATACCAGATCACCGAAAAAGAATCGGAAGACATCCGAAAACACCTACAGCAAAATCAAGTGCGCGGTGTGCTGGAGCAAAGCAGCGACCGTACACGCCATTTGTCCAAGCACCTGGAGGGGCTCAAAGGCGCGCGCTTCCGTTCCATCATGTCGTTTCCGGTCATTGTCAAAGGCGAAACCATTGGCACGCTCACCTTGCTCAAGGAACTGCCCGAGGCCTTCACCAAAGAAATGACGCGCATCGTGAGCACCTTTGCCAACCAGGCCGGTATCTCCATCGAGAATTTCCGCCTCATGGGCGAGGCGTTTCAAAATGAACGCTACAAAGAAGAACTGAAGATCGCCAAAACGGTGCAGCGCAGCTTGCTGCCCCAGCGGCTGGAACAGGATGTGGACTTTGAGGTGGCTGCGTTTTCCGAATCGGCCGATGAGGTTGGAGGCGACTACTACGATACGTTGCGAATCAATGATCACCAGGTGGGTATCATCATCGCTGACGTGTCGGGCAAGGGCACCACCGCGGCCTTTCACATGTCGCAGATGAAGGGCATCTTCCACAGCTTGGGCCAGCAAGCGCTGGACCCGAGCGAGTTCATGATACGTGCCAACCAGGCGCTGGTGTACTGCCTGGAGCGCGGGTCGTTTATCTCGGCCACGTACTTTGCACTCAACACCCAAACCAAAAAAATACACTATGCACGCGCAGGGCACTGCCCGGTATTGTATTACCGCAGCGCCACGGGCGAACTCGCGTACCTCAAAGACAAAGGCACTGCCCTGGGCATGATTCGCAGCCGCGACTACTGCCATTTTGTGGAGACCAACGAAATTACCTACGCCCCGGGTGATGTGATGGTGCTGTACACCGATGGCATCACAGAAGCCAAAGGCGCCAAAGGCGATGAGTTTGGCGAAGAACGGCTGGTGGAGGCCGTGCGCGGGCACGTACACCTGCCGCCCAAAGAAATCGAGCAGCACATCATCCGCCAACTGTATAATTTCTCCGGATCGGAAGACATCAATGATGACTATACCCTGATGGTGATCAAGTTCCGATGACGAACCAAACTGAACGAATAACCGTATAACCAAGATACCCATGGTGCAAATCAGACGATTACAGGAAGAAGGGGCCGACATTATCGCCATCATCGGTGAAATTGATGCCAGCAGCTCCATTGAACTGGACTTGACCATCGCCAAAAGCGTGGGCGAAGGCTTCCACAAAATCCTGGTGGACTGCACCGCATTGGAGTACATCTCCTCGGCCGGGTTGGGGGTGTTTATGAGTTACATCGAGGAATTTAAAGACAAACACATACACATGGTGTTGTTTGGGTTGAAGGAAAAAGTAGCCAATACGTTCAGCATTTTGGGCCTGGCCGATTTGCTGCACATCCGCTCGACCAAACCGGAAGCCAAACAGTTGTTGAATGAGCTATCAGTTTAGCATCGGCTGCAGCCTGAGCAACCTCAAGGGCATACGCGAGTTCGTGCGGACATCGCTGCGGGCTCACCATGTGCCCGAGGTGGAGATGAGCGCGGTGGTGCTGGCCCTGGATGAGATGTGCTCCAACCTGATGATTCACGCCCACCACTGCAACCCCGACCACCAACTGGGGCTGCGCATTGACGTGCCTGCCGAAAATACCCTTATCTTTGAAATCATTGACGAAGGTAGCCAGTTTGACATCAACGCCTTTGCCACGCCCGAGCTGGGCAATTTGATCCACGAAAAACGAAAAGGAGGCTTGGGCATCCGGCTGGTGAAAGCCATCATGGATAACGTAGAGTACTTGCAGCGCGATGGTAAAAATGTGTGTCGTTTAACCAAAACAATACATGCTTCGTAACCTATTTCTCATCGCTTGCTTCGCGGCCGCTCAGGCAGCCTGGGGGCCGGTGGGCATATTGAACTGGCGCCCATGTTCGAAGTGGGCGATCCGGTTTTGAGATCAAGCTGGGGAATCCGGTATCGGTTTTTGAAAAACTGATCGCCCGCAAGACAGCCCCCTGGCCAAACGCTTTCCGCCCAATCCAACAATCCTGTTATTTTTGTAGGTTCAAAGCCCCGAAAATGGGCTTTTTTGCTGATTATGAGAGCTTTTGTTTTTTTCGTCTCCTGTTTGGCCGCCTCGGTAGCGGTAGCCCAGAAACCGGCCCTGCTCTTTAGCGTGGGCGCCACCGAGGTGCCGGCCGATGAGTTCGTGCACATCTACCAAAAAAACCACGCCAACCAGCCCGAGGCCTTTACCGAGCCCAAGGTCAATGAGTATCTGAACCTGTACATCAACTTTAAGTTGAAAGTAACAGAGGCGCGCGCACGAGGCTTGGACACCACCGCCAAGTTTCGCAACGAATTCAAAACCTACCGCGAAGACCTGCGAAAACCCTTTACGGCCACGCCCGATGCGCTGGACAAAGCCACGCGCGAAACCTACGAGCGCTTGCGCGAAGAAGTAAAAGCCGCCCACATCCTCTTCCGCCTGCCCGACAGCCCCGGTGCGGCCGATACCCTTGCGGCCTGGAATAAATGCCAAGCCGCCCAAGCGCGACTTCAGGCAGGCGAAGACTTTTACAAACTTGCCAGCGAATTGAGCGAAGACCCCTCTGCCAAGTACAACCGGGGCGATCTGGGTTTTTTTACCGCCATGCAGATGGTGTATCCGTTTGAAAAGGCCGCCTATGACCTGCCGCCCGGGCAGGTAAGCAAGCCCGTGCGCACGCGCTTTGGGTATCACCTCATCAAGGTGGAAAGCCGCCAGCCCGCACGTGGCGAAGTGGAAGTATCGCACATCCTGCTGCGCAAAACCGGCACGGACGACAAGGCCCTGCGCGACAAGATTTTCATGATTGACGAACAGCTTCGAAAGGGCCGCCCGTGGGAGGAAGTCTGCAAAGAGTTTTCGGAAGACGTAAACACCAAAGACGCGGGCGGAAAGCTACGGCCCTTTGGCGTGGGCGCGCTGGCCTCGGTACCCGAGTTTGAAACCATGGCTTTTGCGCTGCGCGAACCGGGGCAACGATCCGATCCGTTTTCGTCCAACATCGGGTGGCATATTGTGCGGCTGGAGAAAAAGATACCCTTGCCGCCCTATGCCGAACTGGAAGCCTCGCTCAAGAAGCGCGTGGCCCGCGATGAGCGATTGCAGGCTTCGCGCAAGTGGGTTGATGCCCAACGCAAAAAAACATTCCTCTTTTCGGAGGAGCCAGCCGTCAAGGAAAAGGTGCTGGCCTTGGCCGACACGCTGTTGGTGAAGGGCCAATGGACGTACCGGGGCGCGAGCTCGCTCTTGAGCGAGCGGCTCTTCACCGTCAGTGGTCAACCGCGCCTGGTGAAAAACTTCGTGGCGTTTGTGCTGAGCGAGCAGAAGCAGACACCCCAGAGCCCTGCCTTGTACATGGCCCAGTTGTATGAGACGTTTGTGGAAGGCACATTGGCCACAGCCGAAGAAGAAAAACTGGTGAAAGAAAAACCCGAGTTTCGCCACTTGCTGACGGAATACCGGGAGGGCATTCTTTTGTTTGAGATCATGGAACAAGAAGTGTGGAACAAAGCCTCGGAAGACAGCGCAGGCCTGGCGCAGTTTTACGCATCCAACAGGGAAAAATACCGCGCGGGCGAACGCACAGAGGCACGCATTTTTAGCCACGGCAGCGTGGCCGAACTGGACGTGGTGGAAGCGAAAATACGAACGGGGGACACCCTGACCGTGGCGGACACCCAAAAACTAAAATCAGCCCAGCCGTGGCGCAAGTTTGAGCCAGGCGAAAACGAATGGGTGGATATGGCCGGTGGCCAACCCGGCCCGCACCGCT
>JALONI010000153.1 GCA_025455015.1 Cyclobacteriaceae bacterium
TTCGGACTTTCCGATTCAGAATTTACCCTTTGGCATTTTTAAAACAAAATACCTATCGCCCGTGGCAGGGGTTGCCATTGGCGAGCATGTGGTTGATCTGGTTTACCTGCAAGAGAATGGTTACCTGGATGGTCTGGGCCTTCCCCCCGGGGTGTTCCAGCAATCTCATCTCAACGCATTCTTTTCCCTGGGGCGGCCCACCATCAGCGATGTGCGCAACCGCTTGTCTGCCTTGCTTCGCCACGATCACGCTGCATGGCCTGCGGCTGCGCGCGAGGTTGCATTGGTGCCGATGCGCGAAGTGCAAATGCTGTTGCCGGTTCGGGTACCCAACTACACCGATTTTTACAGCAGCGAAGAGCACGCCACCAACGTGGGTTCCATGTTTCGCGACCCCCAAAACGCATTGCTGCCCAATTGGAAGCATTTGCCGGTGGGCTATCACGGCCGGGCTTCCTCCATCGTGGTTTCGGGCACGGCCATCCATCGGCCCAAAGGGCAGATCAAACCGGCCCCATCCGAACTGCCTCTCTATTGCCCCAGCCAAAAGTTGGATTTTGAACTGGAGGTGGCCTTCATTACCTGCCGCGAAACCGATCTGGGTACTTCGGTTTCCACCCGCGAAGCGGAACGGCATATTGCCGGGCTCGTGCTCTTCAATGATTGGTCGGCCCGCGACATTCAGCAGTGGGAATATGTGCCTTTGGGTCCGTTTCTGGGAAAGAACTTTGGCTCTACCATGAGTGCGTGGGTGGTCACCCTGGATGCATTGGAGCCGTTTCGAGTAGCAGGCCCACCGCAGCATCCGCATGTGCTGCCGTACCTCGCCTTTGAGGGCGCCAGAAATGTGGACGTGTCATTAGAGGTTTCGTTGCGCACCGCCCAAGGGCACGAAGCGATCATTTGCCGATCGAACGTGAAATACCTGTATTGGAACATGGCACAGCAGTTGGCGCATCACACCGTAAACGGGTGCAACATCCAAGTGGGCGATGTGTACGCGTCCGGAACGATCAGTGGCCCCTCGCCCGGCTCGTTTGGTTCGCTGCTGGAGTTGTCGTGGAATGGGCAGCGATCGTTGCATGTGGGCAACGAAGCGCGATCATTTTTGGAAGATGGCGATACCGTGGTAATGAGGGGTTATGGCGAAAAAGAGGGCGTGCGCGTGGGCTTTGGCGAATGCCGCGGCACTATTTTACCTGCGCGATGAAGAGCAGAGCACTTTTCTATTTGGGTATCGCTGGCTTGGTGGTGGTGGACGGCTACTTGATTTCCAAGCCCAACCTGCTGGGCAAGTTGGGGTTCATCATTTACAAGTATCACTACTTGCGCACGTTTCCAAAAGCGGTGCTCACGGTGGCTCTGGTTGCGGGCAGCGTGGTGCTGGTGGCCGAATTACTCATCTATCTCGCGAAGAAAAACCTGGTCAAAAGGAGGACGGCTTCCCTGCTGGCGGCATTTATTTCGCTGCTGCTTGTGGGCGTATTTGTGAAAACATCAATCGACTTTCAAGGCTGGGCTTACAGCCACAGCGGCACGCGGTTGTGGTATGGCGCGCATTTGCTGCCGTTGATTTTGTTGGCGGTGTTTGTACGGTGCTGGCTGCTTTGCGTATTTTTTCTTCCCGTTGACAAGAACCCTCCTCATGCCTAGCTTGTACATTATTGCGGGGTGTAATGGGGCGGGCAAAACAACAGCCAGCAATACGCTTTTGCCGACTATTTTCAATTGCCGGGAATTTGTGAATGCAGACAATATTGCGAAAGGTCTTTCACCCTTTGATGCGGACAGGTACGCATTTGAAGCTGGTCGGCTGATGCTTAAGCGAATGGATCAACTCATGCATGGGCGAGAGGATTTCGCGATCGAAACCACGTTGGCATCGCGCAGTTACCTTGGCAAAATTCAATTTGCCAAGCAAAATGGCTACCACGTGGTAATCATTTTTTTTTGGCTGCGGGACATCCAGTTGGCCATCGAGCGCGTGGCCGCGCGCGTACAGAAGGGTGGGCATCACATCCCGAGTGATGTCATTGCAAGGCGCTATCAAAGAGGGATAAAAAATTTCTTTGAGCTATATTTGTCTCTTGCTGATTACTGGGTGGTGATCGACAACTCGGTCGGAGCCGCCAACGTTTTGGCTGAGGGGGAATCAACAAAAAAAGAGTACATCGTAAATAAGGGTTTATGGAAAACAGTAAAAGCGAGTTACGACCCGAAAACAAAGTGATCCGAAGACAGTTGAACCGAGGATTACGTCTTTCATATAAGCGTTTGGTTACGTCTACCGCCAAAGACAATGGCTTTTTGGTGTTGGCCGTGAATGGAAAGATCAAGAAGGTGAAGGCTAGCACAATAAAAGTCTGAGTTTGCTACTGCACCCCCACAACCTGACCACGCCAGCGCTTCAGGGTTATCTGCAAAGCATCGTGGTGCCTCGGCCGATCGCTTTTGCCAGCACGGTAGATGCCCACGGACGCGTGAATCTCAGCCCTTTTAGCTTTTTTAACCTCTTTAGCGCCAACCCGCCCATCCTTGTTTTTTCGCCCTCGCGCAGGGTGCGCAACAATACCGAGAAGCACACGCTCGAAAACGTGCGGGAAGTGCCGGAGGTGGTGATCAATTTGGTCGACTTCCACATGGTTGAGCAGGCTTCGTTGGCCAGTTGCGAGTTTCCTCGACAGACCAACGAATTTGTCAAAGCCGGCCTGACGGAAGAGCGTTCGG
>JALONI010000026.1 GCA_025455015.1 Cyclobacteriaceae bacterium
TTTTTTAAGGAGGGAATCTGCTCCATCAGTTGATCGCGGGTATGAAGCGGCCATTCCTTGCCCTGAACAAAACGCGACTAAACAGGGTCGAGCGTTCCGGTGCCATCCACATCAATGGCCCGGCAGGAAAAGGGTTCTTCCCGCGTACCTTTGAACACGGTGTTGATCCCGTAGTTTCCCAACGCCAAATCCATATCCCCGTCCCCATCGGCATCCATAGGCATCACCTTCTGCCAAAAGCCCTTAGCCGCGCTTAGTCCGGTGTTTTTGGTTACGTCCCGAAACCCCTTGCCGCGTTGGTTTTGATAGACAGACACCGGCATGAAGTCTCCCGCCAGCACTAAGTCAACCCATGTGTCGCCATCTACATCAACCCAACAGGCCGAACGCACAATGCCAAGATGGAGCGCCTGACCCCGGCCGGCCACTATCTCGATCGGTTGAAAGGCGCCCTGGTTGTTTTGAAGCAGAAAGCTTTTGTCCGGCAAGGGATAGCGTTGGGGATAGCCTCCCGCGCCCACAAAAATGTCCGTGTCGCCATCCTGATCATAGTCGGCCGCGGCCACGCAGGAGCCGCTGTACACCTCGTTCGGCAAGTGGGCCCGTTGGAAGTTACCCTGCCCGTCATTCAGGTAGAGACGGTCTTGATAATAAGGCATTTGCGCCATAAACGAATTGCCACCGCTAACGACATATAAGTCAGGGTGGTGGTCATTATTGACATCCAAAAAAATGGCGGCAGCATCTTCATACACGGCCTCGTTGGCCGGAAATTTATAGGTGATCCACTGCCGGTTGGCTTGTTGCAACCACAGCAGGGGACGCTTTCCCTTGGTGCCACCGATGTAAACATCCTCCAGGCCATTGCCATCCACATCGGCAACGGCTGCCACGGGTCCGGCCACCGACTGTTTTCCTAGCAGCAGGGGTTCATAGTTAAAATCGTCATGATCGGATTGCGTTGGGGTGTGTTGAAACCCCAGAGAGTCTGTGACATCTGTCAGTAAGACACCTTCCGCTGGGGCGGAAGGGATTTGGGGTACGGAGGCTTGGGTGTACGTGAGCGTGATTTGTTGGTTGGCGGCAACCTTGTCTATTCGTTGTGTACGTCCATCGGGCCATGTCACCAGCACATCCACGTGTTCTGCTTCGCCCAGGCCGAGGTGGAGTATCTGCGACACCGATGACTGATAGCCGCGGGTGCTGTGTTTGGTTACTTTTTGCCGGAGTACGTCCTTTTCAAACAGGGCTACGGATGCTCCTTCGCCAAAGCGATTTTCGGCCGGCCCCTCCAGTTTCACGTGCAGGAAGTGACCCGCTGCGCGAGGCGATTGATTTTCCAACAGGAAGGCGGGTTCATCGAGATTGTTCACCACCAAGTCGAGGTCGCCATCGTGATCCAAATCAGCATAGGCAGCGCCATTTGAGTAAGAAGGTTTGTCTTCCAGCCAGGACGTTGTCTCATCGGCAAATTGGAGATCACCGGTATTCGAGAAGAATCGATTTTGCAGGTGCGCGCCCGGCAAGTTGCGTAGCATGTCGGCTATGTTTTCGCGTTCGTTGCCTTTTTCGACCATCCCTTTTCGGTGCTGAAACGTATAAATCGCAAAATCTCGATCCGTGATATTTTTAAAGTAGCCGTTTGTGATAAAGACATCGCGGTGTGTGTTATTGTCGAAATCGGCCAGCAATACCGACCAACTCCAGTCGGTTTGATACATTTCCGTAGCTATCCCGATTTCGGCAAAGTGTCCCTTGCCTGCATTGATTTGCAGCATATTGCGCATAAACGAAGGTTGGTATCCAAGTTGGCGGGCCATTTCATAGTGGTTGTAGCTCACCGGCCCGCTCAGTTTTTTCTGCCGCTCGTTGTCGGGTGGCATCATGTCGGCAACCAGTACATCGGCCCAGCCATCATTGTTTAAATCCGCGGCATCGGCCCCCATGCTAAAGTGGCTGGTATGACGCAGCCGGATGGCTGCTTCGTCTTTAAAAAACGCCCCTTGTTGATTGATGTACAAAACATCATTGAACACATAGTCGTTGGCCACGTAAATGTCCGTCCAGCCATCGTCATTGAAATCGCCCAACGCCAATCCCAGGCCATATCCTTCCAGACGGATGCCGCGCGCGTGTGACACATCAAAAAACTTTCCGTGCCGGTTTTCAAATAATTGATCGGTGCTGTAGGCGCTGCCATCGGTGAGGGGAGGGGTCAGCACGGTGGCATCGCGGTCCTTGTTGGAATGGTTCATCAGGTACATGTCCAGGTCTCCGTCCCGATCAAAATCAAAAAACGCAGCTTGTGTTGAGAAGCGGGTGGAAGCCAGGCCAAATTCCTGTGCGCGTTCCGTGAACGTGCCGTTGGTATTGTTGATGAACAACAGATTTTTGCGGATGGTCGAATCTCGGTGACCGGACACGCACACGTAAATGTCAAGCCATCCATCGGCATTGACATCGGCCATGGTAACCCCGGTTGCCCATTGCCATGTGCCCACCCCGGCCTGATCGGTAATGTCTTCAAATTGCAGATTCCCTTTGTTTCGATACAGGCGTGACGAAGCCGTGTTTCCGGTAAAGTACACATCTTCGAGGCCATCGTTGTCAATATCGCCTATCGCTACGCCACCCCCGTTGTACATGTACTCGAAATCAAACACGTTAAACGAGTCTGACGCCACCAGGGTGTTTTGAAATTCGAGGCCGCTTCGCTCGGGTGGAATCAAGACGAATCTTTTGGGAGAGTGGCCGCACGACATCATGGCGAGCAGGGCGATGAAAACCGGCAAAAGGCAGGTGAGGAGGGGGTGTCTGTTCATGGTAAAGTGCTACTTCGACCTCGAGTAACCAAATTCAAGCATCAGAGGCAACGGCAGGTTTGTAAACCAGCTATCAGATTGAACTTGGACGGTCATTTACCGGGATCAACTAGGGTTTTACTGATCGCAAGATAGAATGCCGATGTCCATCTGGGAAGTTAACCTTTTCGACAAAAGCAGCCTGATTTGTTGCGTGATAACAGATTGACTTGAGGGAAAAAGGCTCAATTGAAGTTCAAAAACGCGTTGACGGTGCGTCTCAAGCGTATAAAAAGGCATTTTTGGCACCGCCTTTTTGCGGTTGAAAACCGAAAAAAGATTTGGAAATTTGCCAGCAATCGTATGCGAGCCATAGTTTCGTGCCAACGATTTCAAAAAATCAAAACAAACAAGCTTATGGTTTCTGTAAAACGGTTTCTTTTCTTGGGGCTGCTCGCAGGGTGCGGCTTTTTCATAGACGGCTGTAGCGATGACGAAGCTCCTGTTTTTGAGGCGCCCTCTATTGCAGTAACAGCGGATAACTCGCAGCCGTATCCGGGCGATGTGGTGAATTTCACGATTGCAGTGACGGGCCCCGGGGGGTTAAATGAGGTGACGCTGAACGGGAACGCAATCAAAACGTACGATCTGGCCTCTGCGGTGACGGAAGATGAGTTTCAATTTGCATACACTGTGCCCCCCAATGCTATTTTGGGGCCGTTGGCGCTGGAATTTGGCGTATCCGACAGACAAGCTGCGGCTAAAACGGGGGAGTTTACCAGCGACTTGACAATACAAAACCCTGATTTTCGGGGTGCTCCTGTTGTACTTTTCAACTTCCAGACCGCTATTCCCAATAATCAGGTTAGTGCTATCACCAGAGATGGTGGCTCTCAGGTTTGGGAGAACGCCTATGAGCTCAACTTAAACGCCACCGATCCGGCCAACGCAGCCAATAAAGTCCTACAGGCTGACCGCAAGGGTGCGCACGAGTGGCGCTTTCAAGGCGGTGGGGCCGTGCAGATTGAGTTTGCAAATGCTATTTCGGAAGACGAAATCCAAAAATTGGTTTCTGGTGAGCGTGTATTACAAATGAACGTGTACTTTAAAGAAGTGCCGAAATTGGTCACTGCTCATAGAGACCCCGCAGCCCCGGATGGGCCTACCAAAAGGTCTAACTTGGACGTTTCCTGGAGATTGGATTCTACCGCGCGTTTTAGACTTCCGCTTACCGCTGCCACCAAAAAGGGGTGGAAGCATGAGTTAGGCGATAGTTTGGTAAGGGCCATTCCCGTTACATTAGAGATTGGAAACAAAGCCCGGTGGGCGTGGAATGGGGGCGATGTAACCGGTAAGAAGTTTTATTTGACGGGCTCGATCACTACGGCCAACGCATGGGAAACGGTGACTTTTACGCGATTAACGGGTACGTTTACGCGCGATGAAACTCAGGTGGGAGGCAGAAGATGGGTGCGAACAAATTTCAGACCGGCCGCGAAAACATCTACGGCACCTGCTGCTTTGCAGGACCCTGCCGTGGGATTGGATCAGATAAACTACTTCGCGATGATAATAAACAACCGTATTACAAGCTACCGAAATTTTGGCGGGTGGTTTGAAATGCCTGGCGATGGAAACGGGTGGAGCGCTAGCAACGCCATCGGAATTAGCGATGATCACAATACTTACCTCATTGATAATATTCGAACTATCAATGCGGCAGATTTCGACAAGAATCCGAATAATTGAGAATGGGTAGTTAATTGTTGTTTTGAGGCCAATCATTTTGATTGGCCTTTTTTTGTCACTTAAAAAATACATTTATGAAAACGCAGATTTTTAGAATGTCTTTAGTGCTTATTGGTTTGTTTAGCTTATCACTAACTGTAAACGGACAACCAACGAATCCGTACACTTTTCCGATTAATGGAATTAGTGTAACTGCTCCATACGGTGCAGGACAAATTGAGACAATTATGCCGACAACCTTCGTCCCCGGTACGGGAACGGTGCCAACGGGAAACACAAGCAGGATGAATTTCAAATTTGTAAGACAGGGTGAGTACTATGATGCAATGACGATTATACGAAACGATATCATTCCGGGCATACCGAGCATCAACTTGAGCATAAATGGTACTATGTCAAGTTCGGTTTTAAGCGCATTATCCCTGAATATTGGGTCGATAACCTCAACTGGCGCGTTTTCGACTACAAGTTCGATTTCTGCTGGCGGTGCAATATCATCACAAAGTACGCTTAGCGGCACAGGCCTGACGCTCAGCAGCCTTTCAGGTTCAGGAAACAGGATGGTTATTGCAAATGCATCTGGAGTCTTGAGCACTTTACCTATTCCTGCTGGTGATAATTTAGGTAATCACACAGCTACAACCACGCTCAATTTAAGCAATCAAGATATCTCGACAGTTAGGGCAATCTTCTTACAATCAAATAATACAATTGATGGTTCTACATCTCTTGGGGGGATTCGAATAACCCCAAGAGTCGGTATCAATACATTGCCTGACAACCTATATACACTTAGAATTCTTGGAAATGCGTTCGCCTCTAGCGGTTCGTGGCTCGTAAGTTCTGATGAAAAATTGAAGACAGACGTCAAAGGTAAACCATATGGGCTAAATGATATTACTAAAATCAACAGCTATTCTTACAAATACAAGGACGATAAGACTGCCATGCGGAAAATCGGTGTAATGGCTCAAGAAGTGAGAAAAGTGTTTCCAGAGCTAGTTTTCGAAGGTGGTGATGGGACACTTGGAGTCGACTATCTGAGCTTTGTGCCTATCTTGATAGAGGCCTTAAAGGAACAACAACAGCGGATCAATGCTTTGGAAGAGATAATTTTAAACAAAGCAGGAGAATCGCAGTCAAGCCGCTTGTCGACTTCGGTAGAACACTTAGTCTCTGAGTTATTTGATGGTTATCCAAATCCATCCAGTGCAGCGGTAGAGATACCAACCTTTGTTGCCAATGGTGATGGAGACGCCAAGCTTGTATTGTTTGATGGAAGCGGAAATAGAATTAAGGAGTTTACGCTAAGGCAAGGTTCAAATTTGACTCGAATTGATTTTGGTTCAACTTCCCGGGCAAGGTATTGTATTACTCCCTCATCATTGCCGGTAAGAAGATTGGCACAAAAAGACTCATTGTCGATTAGTGTTGTTAGCTGAGTTCATCCCCGATTGCATACGGATCAGAGTATTTCAGAAGAAAATTTGGATTAAGCCATGAGAAAATGGATGTTGGTGATAATGTTGGGAGCGACAGTTTTTGATTTACGATCGCAAGTCCAGCCCGTGACGATCCAGGGAAGCCCGGGTTCGTTTCAGTTGATCCGCAATGGACAGCCCTATTTTGTGAAAGGAGGCGGGGGCGACCGACAGGTGGCAACCCTCGCAGCAGCGGGGGGCAACTCCATGCGTACGTGGGGTACAGATGCTAATACGATCCGGTTTTTGGATGAAGCCCACGCCCACGGCATCACCGTGTTGATGGGCCTGTGGGTGGCCCATGAAGCTCACGGATTTGACTATAATAACACTACGGCCGTGCAGGCGCAGTTGGAAGGATTTCGGACCTGGGTGCGCATGTATAAAGATCATCCGGCCGTTTTGGCGTGGGGCGTAGGCAATGAGGTGGAACTGGGGCTCACCACGTACAATCCGAAGGTTTGGAATGCCATCAACGATATTGCGCTCATGATCAAGCAGGAAGACGGCAACCATCCCACCTTGACCGTCACAGCCGGCATTGATGTGGCCAAGGCCCAGTTGATCATGAGCCGGGCCCCCGCGCTGGATATGCTGGGCGTAAATGCCTACGGGGGAATCAATGGTGTTTACCAGACGTTGCAAACTGCGGGGTGGGCCAAGCCATACATGATCACCGAATGGGGACCCAATGGACAATGGGAGTCGCCCACGACCGCCTGGGGCGCACCCATTGAGGCCACCAGCACTGAAAAAGCCGCCCTGTACAAGTCGCGCTACGAAACAGCCATTGCGGCACGCGCGGGGGCTTGTGTAGGCTCCTATGTTTTTTTGTGGTCGGACAAGTTTGAGCAGACGTCTACGTGGTACGGTCTGTTTTTGCCCAATAGTTCGGACCGGACGCAAGCGGTGGAAGAAATGCAATACAGCTGGAGCGGCACGTATCCGGCCAACCGCGCACCACGCATCACGCTCGCAACCGTTGAGGGAAAGGTTGCCAGCCAAAGCCCGGTCATCACCAAAGACAACGGGAACGTAGTCTCCGTAACCGCCACCGATCCCGATGGAGACCCGCTGACATTTGAATTCTTGATTCAGCCGGATATCCAGATCGGCCTGGTCAATGACCCGCCCGCCACCATTCCTTACCTGCCGGGGTTGATTGAGTCTGCGTCCGGGTCGACCGCATCGTTCCGCGCACCCGCAGACCAGCGCAACTACCGGGTTTTTGTGTTCATCCGCGATGGAAAGGGAAACGCGGCCACGGTCAACATCCCCTTTCGGGTGGCGCTGAACCCCATGGTAAGTTCGGATCCTTCCATCATTTTTCCGTCCAAAGACTTGTACATACGCAACGGGGAGTTTGCCAACAACTCGTTCGGCTTGTCCGATCGCCTTCGGCTGCAAGCCCGGTTCGCCACGACCGAGGGCAACACCCGCGAAACGTACCTTGGCTTTTACGTGGCTCCCATCGACCAGCGGATTGTTCACGTTTGGCTGGAGTTGTATGGCAATGGTACGCAAGGGACGCAAGCGGCCATTTTCCCCTTGCCGCAAAATGACTGGACAGAGTCCATGGCGTGGGGCAACCGAAAATCCACTACCCGCGATGCGCTCGACACAGTGACGCTGGACGGAGCGGGAGATCGGTACGTGCGGTGGGATGTCACTTCGTATGTGAACACCGCGTTGTTTTTTGGGAATGACTCGGTCTCCTTTGTGTTACGCCATCTGAATGAAAGCGGAAACCCGTCCAATTGGCTGTCGCGGGAAGCGCGCCCCTTTCCGCCACGGCTGGTTTTTGAGCTAACGGAAGGCGACATTGTGCTTTCGCTGGATGAAATCGAAGAGCCTGTGGATGTATATCCCAATCCTGCAGGCGACAAAATTTTCTTACAAACCGTGCGCTCGGTAGATGCCATCATGGTCTCGGATATGTGGGGGCGGCCGCAGCACGTGCCATGTCATCTCTCCGATAAATCGGTGGACGTGTCAGCACTGCCGGTAGGTACCTACCTCGTGCGCGTTGTTTCGGGAAAAAAGCAGATGATCAAAAAGGTGGTCAAGCGGTAGCTTGAGCGCGACAGGCCAGGCGGAGAAAAAACGAACCATACTCCTGATCGCTCGCGGCTGTCCGAGAGCGCTGGAACTTGAGCACAGGGGCAGGGTGTCTTCAGGCTTTCATCACGGGTGCCGGTGATAAGGTCACGGGCTCCAGAATAATGCTATCCCAACCCGAGCTGCCTTTTTTCCGCGGTGTTTTCATGGCCGTCTTCACTTTTTTCAGGAAAGACCAGCAGGTGCTTTGACGCAATTGCAGTTGATCGGCCAAATCCACGGAAGTGATGTCACCTTTTCGGTTGTAAATCAGAAAAATGGCATAAAAGGCTTTGTCAAGTGGTAACTTACACTTGTGCAGAAGGGTATAGGCGGTGGGCGACTCTTCGTATCGGCAACGCGTACACCGTTTTGACAAAATGGTTTTTCCATCGCAGAAATGCGTATGCCCACACTTTCGGCAATGGTATCCTTCGCCCCATTTCATGTCGGCCAGAAAACGCAAACATGCCAAGTGGTCCGGATAGGTCTTGGAGAACTCTTCAAATCCCACCTCTTTTGAGAGCACACGCTCTTCCGTGATTTTCTTGATGTTTTTCTTCAACGCCCAATTGTCCAGGTCGAGCAACTGATTCATTTTGTTGATTTGTTCAGCCTGTTGTTTTAGCTTTTCATTGGCTTCCACGATTTCGGCTGCCCGTATCCTTACTTCGTTTTCGAGCTCTTGGTTGAGCTTATCTTTTAGTAGTTGATTTTCCTGAAGCTGCACCACCAGTTGCTGCTGCGCCCTCTGCCGTGTTTTGAGCTGTGCCAGCAGCTTCTCCTGGGCCCAAATTTTCAGGCTTTTGGTGTGATTCAGGCGTTCGCCCAGTGCGTACGACAACACCGCCAACTCAATGGCAAAACCAATTTGCAGACTGAAGAACGGAAGGGCGCTTCCAAAAAACGAAATGCCCAATTTGCGCAAGACCAAAAAAGCAATGCCAATGATGATGAACGAATGAGCCACAACAAAGTACCGAGCGGCTTTTTGGCCTTTTCGGGCGATGGATATGCCCAGTAGGTAGATGCTTAAGAACGGAAGGATGTAGAAATGATAGCTGGGCGATTGAGCGCTGTACCAGGCAAAAAAAAGCAGATAGAGAACCGACAGCCCCATCAGCCACTTGAGCCATTGGTGTGCGCGAGGGAAGTAGTTTTTGAGTTGGATAAAGTTTACCGAGTAGAAATAAAATGACAGCACCAAAAATGCGGGCGAGTAGTTGGCCACCAACTCGTTCACCATCGGCAGGCGAGGCCACAAATACTCAAATCCGAGCATGTCTTCACTGAGGAAAAGAAGCGAACAGTTCAGCACGTACAGCGTGTAAAACAGATACAGCCGTTCGCGCACGAACAGGAAGATGATCAGGTTTGTGATCAGGGAAATCAGAATCATGCCGTAGAATATCCCCAGCCCATAATACTCATTCTTTGCGTTGGACAGGAAGTCACGCTCGCTTCGGATTTTGAATAGGAGCGTGGTTTTTGACGTAGAGCGAACGCGCGCCACAACCACGAGACTTTTGTCGCCCGGCTTGAATCGTAGCGGAAACAGGTAGTTTTTGAAGTGAAAGTCTTTTTGGTCAAAGGGCACATCAGCCCCCACCTCTTCGTCAATAAACGCGGGTGCGCCCCCGCGAAGGACAGCCACGGTCAGGCTGTTCGTGTGGGGGTCAATGAACTCGAGGTAAATCGGATTGGCCTCCGTAAATGAGGTGGCCATGATCTCAAAAAGCACCCAATAGGTAGAAGTCGGGTTTTCGACATGGTCGGTCGCTACGCGCAGCGCAGGAATGTGTTTCTCGGGCTGCAGCGTCTCGAACGTCAGCGCTCCGGTTTTGTCTTCCAGCACGACAAAATATTGCGTAGGCACCAAGTCGTTGTCCGTGTCCGTATACAGGCTGATCGGGGTAGCAGGCAGTTGTTGGGAGGATGCCGAAAACGGAAGCCACCCAACCATCAACAGCACACATATCCCCACGGCCGGTAACGTATTCTTACGCATGACGCTGAAAGGTAAGCAAAGGCGAAGTAATTTCGGAAACACACCGCCCCCGGTTTGTCAGCGCCCCAGCACCACAAAAATGGTTGTTACGCCATTCGCGCCACCTTCGAAGCGGGCCATTCCGCGCTGCCCACCCCAATCGCGGTTTTGGCTTTTGGGGCTTCAATTCTTCAACATCCATTTGTTATTCGCACGCTCCACATCGGCCGTCTCTCGCTTCGTATCAATTTCGACCGACACAATGTTGCCGGCATTTTTGCTCCAGGAAAAGGCATACTCGGTAGCCACCCAAAACCAGGGTTTTAGTTCCGTCACCGGCTTGTCAAATGCTTTGCTTCCCAGTGTCTCGTTGGTGGGGATGTAAATCAGATCGGTTGTGCCATCGGCATAGGTCAGCGTCACCTCCACGGGCATGGGAAATTCACCTTTGCGTTCCAGCGTAATGGCCATCTCGTTGCCTGTAACGACCGATTTCACGGCATAGTCCACGTGTTTGGTGGAGCCGATCAGGTAATTGGCATGCCATTTCAACTGGAGGCCTGCAACGCTTTCCATCACGCGCACAAAGTCATTCGGTTCCGGGTGTCTGAATTTCCATTGTTCATAGTAACGCTTTATGCCCTTCCAAAAAAGCCGCTCGCCCATGATGTACCTCACGTGCGTGAGCATGATGGAACCTTTGGTGTACGATGATACCGTATAGGCGGCATTGGTCGAAAAGATGTCGCTGTGTTGTGTGGCGGGCTCATCCGTGCCTGATTTGATGAATTTCTCAAAACCGTCCAGCGTGGATGCCTGCGGGTTGGTGAGCTTGCGGTCAAACACGTGGTTTCCGGCTTCGGCTGTGGCAAAGGTGGTAAAGCCTTCGTCCATCCAGGCATACAAAGCTTCATTGCTGGCCAGCACCATCTGAAACCAACTGTGCGCCACTTCGTGAATCATGGTGCCGGCCGTGCCTTGAAATCCCACTTCACCCAGGATGAGGGTGCACATGGGGTACTCCATGCCGCCATCGCCTCCTTGAATCACCGAATAGGTGCTGTAGGGATACTTGCCAAAACGGTCGTCCATAAACTGAAATAGTTTGACGCCCACCGGAAGCAGGTCAGGCCAATGTTTTGTTTTTTCGCCCGGCTGATAAAAGAAATGCAACTCGGGCCCGTTGGGTACTTGCACACGCTCGTGCTTGTATTGCGGGTCGGCTGCCCAGGCAAAGTCAATGACATTGGGTGCGCTAAAGTGCCATGTTAGGTTGCCCTTAGGGCGGGTGACGGTGGTTCCTGGTGGCTCATAACCGTGGCCCACCTCTGCGGCATTTTGCAACACGCCTGTGCCGGCCACCACGTAGTCGCTTGGCAATTCCAGTGTCACTTCGTAGTTGCCCCACACACCATGAAACTCCCGCGCCACATACTGATACGGATGCCACCCTTGGTGGTCGTACTCGGCAATTTTGGGATACCACTGTGTCATGGAGTAGGCGATGCCTTCGCGGTTGTCGCGGCCCGACCGCCTGATTTGGATGGGCACCTGGCTTTCAAACACCACTTCCAGCACGGTGGACATTTGGGGAAGGAGGGGCGCAGGCAAGTGTACTTCCAAAATGGTGCCCGTAAGTTGCGTCTTGGTTTCTTTTCCATCTTGCGTAAGCGACCGGATCTTTTGGTAGCCTATTTCGCCCTCGGTCAGCCTGCTGATGCGGTCCTGAACCCTGCGGTCGGGATCGGGTAACGAGCGCGACCTTACATCCATCATGCTGCCGGGCTGAAAGGCATTCCAATACAGGTGAAAAAAGAGCTTGGTGAGCGTATCAGGCGAATTGTTTACGTAACGGATCCGTTCTTGCCCTTGGATGAGGTGCTTTTTGGTATCTAACGAGGCGTTGATCGTGTAATCGGCCTGCTGTTGCCAACGCGGCTGCCCGTAGGCCAGCACCGGGCTGCAGAAAAGAAAAAATAAGAGGGCTTTTTTCATGCGATTGAGATGATGCCCCAAGGTATCAAAACGGGCATACGCACCCAACCGTTTTTATTTCAAGTTGAAGGTCTTGGAAAGGCCGAGGGAGAAAAAGCCCGTGGGGTCGGTTTCGATGGGGGTTACCACTTTGCGCGGCAATACCAGCGAGTAGCTGGCGATCACGTTCCAGCTTTTTTTGGTCAGCGAAAGGGGGAAGACAAAATTATGGCTCATGATGCCAAAGCCGGTGATTGGATACTCGGTGGGCAGCCTGCGTATCACCCGCCTGAGCCGTTCCATACCGCTGGTGACCACCTCGTATTCATCATTGCCCAAAATGAGGGTATAGCCCGGGTTAAAGGCTATGCGATCCAGCCCCCACCATGTTTCCTTTCGGAGGTTGAGCACAAACCCCGGCATCAGGCGATGCCCTGTGTCGCGACCAAACAGAAAAGAGTAATCCAGGCGAAGGCTGGCGTATTTGAAGTCCAGAAAATTGGAAACGCTGACATTGTCAGTAAACGGAATGTCGGTTTCAGGTCCCCGGTAGGTGTAGAAGAAATGGCTGTACTCCACCATGCTCATCAGCCTTTTGCTCCAGGGCTGTAAGTAACCCACGGAGGCCACCGTGAGGTAGTGCTTGGGGGCAAACTCCGGGCTCCAATAGCCGGACACATCAAGATAGGCACCCGACCGGTGGTAGTAGCTGGCTCCGTAGGTCACGCCAAACTGGTCAAAGCCCAGCGCGCGGGCTTGCGAGGTGAGATTGCTGCTATAGCCTGCCCGCAACAGAAGTTGCGATGGCAAACGGGCCCCCGACAACTGGACCAGGCTGTCGATCAGCGACAGGATGTTGGTGCGCTCACCGGAGTTTAACAACGAGTCGAGCTCTGCCAAGTCCTTGTCATGCTTGAGCAGGTAGGCCAGCGAGTCGGGGTTGATTTTCTGCGCGCTGCCATACGCGAACCCGAGGCAAAACAGGGAGCAGAGTAGGGTGGAGGGTCGCACGGGGGCCGCGATTAGATCAAGCCCCTCAGTTGCGCTGCCGCAGCCGTTGGCGTTGCTGCACGTTTTCTCTGCGCTGCTGCATTAACCTGCGCTGCTGGATCTGGTTTAAAATAAGTTTGTTGAAATCGCCTTCGGCTTTCCGCAAGGCCAGCATTTGTTGGGCCGAGATAACTTTTAAGATGCGATCTGAGTAGTCTCGTTCCAAGTCCAGTTCTTGCTGTTTTACGCGCAGCCCCAAATCAAGTACTCGTTTCTGTTGGTCCGGGTCGGGATTGGCAGCGTCCAGCCCTTTGCGCGCATCGATCAACTGCTGGCGTACTTCGCGTCTTTTCTCCGCATACTCGCGGTACACCGGCCAAAATTTTTCAGCCTGCGCGGGTGTGAGGCCGAGTTTATCGGTGATGTAGGCAATACGCAAGTTCTGGATCTTCTCTTGCGCTCTCGGGTCTTGCGGCACTTCGTCCAGGGCACCCTCGTCTTGGGCCTGCGCCCCGGGCGCAGCGGCCAGCAGGAGCCACGCGCAGGCCAGTACCGGAATCCATTGTTTCATCATTTTTTTCATTTTTTTCGTTGCTATTTTTGCCTGTACTCGGCACCGTTACGGAAGTTCATCGCCATCCCAAAACTCATCCTCGGGCGCGGAGGTGCTCAAAATATCCTCGTACACAACCTCTTCCAATTCATCGGAGTCTACCTCGGTCCAACTAATTGCGTCCACAAGTTCCTCGGCTTCCATGTCAGCCTCTTCCAGGTAGGCTACCAAGTCGGTGGTTTCTATTTTTCCCAATTGATCCTCCACGCTGCCTTGCGGGCCGCCCCACCACCAAATACTTGCCACTACGGCTACCACGCCTGCTACACCCAACGCATACCGCAGCACCGGCAGCCCCCAGGCGGGGGCCAGGTCAGTCGTGCTACCGGAGGTGCGGGCTTGTATCATGCCCGGCAGCTTTTCGAAGTAGCCATCGGGCACGTCAAAAATATTCTTCTTGGGTACGTCTTCCAGTTTCATGGCTATTCGACTTTTTTGCTGGTGCAAGGTTTAACTAGTGGCTCAGATATTCCTCTATTTTCTTCACCGCATGGTGATAGCTGGCTTTGAGGGCACCCACGCTGGTGTTGGTCACTTCTGACATGTCTTCGTAGCTCATTTCTTCAAAGTACTTCATGTTGAACACAAGTCTCTGTTTGTCAGGAAGTTTAAGAATTGCTTTTTGCAGCTTTTTCTGGATTTCATCCCCGGACAGATCGGGGGCGGTATCGATTTTTCGGCTCAAGAGGTTGCTCACGTCTTCAATGGGCAGAAAAAAGCGCCTTCGCTTCTTATTCAGAAACGTGAGGCATTCATTGGTGGCAATGCGGAAAATCCAGGTGTACAATTGGGCGTCTTCGCGAAAGGTGCCAATGTATTTGTGCACTTTGATGAATACCTCTTGGGTGAGGTCGTTGGCATCGTCATGGTCGATCACCATTTTTCGCACCAGCCAGTACACGCGCTGTTGGTAGGCACGCACCAACAGGTTAAATCCATAGCTGGAGGTCTCCGGATTTCGGATTTTGGCGAGTAGGTCTTTGTCTTCCAAGGGGGCGAAGCTGGGGCTTAGACGGCCAGCCACGAATAAAGTTTAATCCGCGCACGATGCCAAACGGAATTTAATTGGATGGCTGATGGCCCATCAGGGGTGGAGGGGACCCCTGAGGGGTGAAGCTGCGGAGGAGGCCGGAGGTTTGTGCGCTACCGGCGATGGCTTTCCGCCCATGCGCCAATGGCATCCGCCAGGCACTCATACTGTTCTTTAGAATGCGTGGGGAAATTGGCAAACCGGAGGTGGCTTTTTTTGTAGGCCCCGTAGCCCTCGCCCGGCTCAAACCCCCGCTCCAACAAGAACGTGCTGATGTCTGCCTGTCGTTCGCCCGCGTCCGCTACCAGGACGGTACTGGATCGCCACTCCGGATCAGCCACAAACGGCTTGAGTGCCCCGCTTTTTTCCAATGCCTGATACAACACCGCGGCTTTGTACTCGGTCTCTTTGCGTATGGCGTGTATGCCCTTTTGCAACATGTCTTCAATGACCTTTCCCAAAAGATAAATCGCCAACACATTGGGTGTGGAGGGCGTCTGATTTTTCTCGGCATAACTCCACAAAGCCGGCAGGGCGTGATATGTGCCGATGAATTTTCCGTGCTCTTGCAGCATCAGCGATTTTTCCACACACCGTGAGTTGAACATCCATACGCCCAGGCCTGCCGGCAAGCCAAATCCTTTTTGCACGGAAAAAAACACAGAATCGACCTGACGATAGTCGAAGTTGGGATAGGGAAGCGAAGACACCGCATCCACGATGATCAGCGCGGTGGGGTTTTTGGCGCGAACGTCATGCAAAGCCGCCAACGGCATGGCTACACCGGTGCTTGTTTCGTTGTGTGTCAGAGCGATCAGCTCCGTTTCTTCCGGCAGCGCCAACGTGGTTTTGAAGCCCGAGCCGTCCTGCACGGTGGTGTGTGTGGCCCGTTTGCCGCTCAGCTTCGCAATCTCAAAGTAGCGTTTCGAAAAAGCTCCGTTGATGTAGTGGTGGCTCGTTTCGGCTGCAAGGCTTTGAATGGAGCGCTCCCATATCTCGGTGGCGGACGAAGTAAAGGCAATGGTATAATCTGACGGCACGTTCAGCAACGCGCGCAACCCGTCAACCACGGCCCGGTAGTATCCCTCAAACAGGCGCGATCGGTGCGAGAGCGAGGGAACCCCCTCGCGGAAGGCAGCCTTGACATGGCCTTCCACCGTAAAATACAACTCAGAGGGCCCCGGGGCCAGGCATATTTTCTTTTTCATCAGGTAATAAACCGCGCGGCAAAACTACGGGTTTCGTGCACGCGATAGGTAAAAAAAACTTTTTTATCAATAGTTTTCGATAGCACGGTTTTGCGTAACTCGCATCTAATTCCCACTCGGGTTTGGGACACGTTTGCTGAACCTAACAATTAATACAATGCCGAGTGAAGCTTTTGGTCAAAATCAGGCCTCATCTCGCCTCAGGCGAGACCTCGCCCAAAAAGCAGGTTAACAGAAGAAGGTTGCGACCACGGGCAGCTCAAAACTTGTCTTTTTCTGGGGTTCAGAAACACCTCACCAAACCCAGTGGGATTTTTTTTGCCTTCGTTGTTTGCCGCGAAAGGCACCTCCTAGAAATAAATCCAATGCCCTGTTAGTTTTCCGCGCGACAGCTCCAGCGCAGGAGCCGGCAGGCGTACCATGTTGCCGATAAAGATTAACGTATTCCAGAATTTGTTTTTCGAACGAAAGGCCGTCAGGTCAAAGTCGATACCGAGATAAATTTGCCGGTAGGGATGTAGTCCATTGTCGCGGTTGGCCCCGTCCGCAGCAAACAGCATGTCGTGTGCACCATAGCCGGGGGCAATGTTGAGCCACGCAGGCCAGCCGGGAATAAATTTGTCCATGTCTACCGAGAGCCATTGCGTCTGTCCGTTATAGTCTTTCACCACTTCTTCCAGCAGCCCGTTGCCCAGCAGCGAAGGCCGCTGGGGTGCCAAGTGCGTGCGGTGAAACGAAAACTTAGGATAGACGCGCTGCTCTTTCCAGACGGCACTTTGCAACCAATACAGCCCGGCTCCCGAAGCATTGGCCACCCAGTCGCTGCCCGAGGCTCCGTAGCCGGCCGAAAAGCCATCCAGTATTTCAATAGACGACAAAATGCCGAAGCTCACCAATGCGGCCGTGCGCACGGCCTTGGCTTCATCAAAGCCGGCCCACCGCCAGGTGGCCGCACCTGCGGCCGTTACTTGATACGCGGCATAGAAATGCCCGACCTTGTCCATCTGTTTCCATTCGCGGCTGTCATTGAAAAAGCGAAACGGCTGCCGGTCGTATTGGCTATACCACAGCGCATTGAGTCCAACCATGCTCACCGTGTAGGCGGCTGCGCTTCCATACACTACGGTTCGTTGGCGTTTGGCAAAATCAACCGTCAACGAATCCTGGGCACCGGCCTGTATGGCCACCAACCACCCGATCAGCCACAGGCTACTGCGAGTCATCGTCAGGATCATTTGGTTCTCCTTGTTGGGCGGCTTCTTCCAACTCCCTGCGCCTGCGCTCGCGGGCCGAGCGCCACAAGTCGCTGATGCGGTTGAAACTTTGTGTGTGCGAAAGGCTCACCCCAGTAGTGACGGCATTTTGGTTGCCCAGCGTAGACACCACCTGGTTGAAATTAGATCGGCTGTACATTTTTACTTTGAATTTGCCATCCGCGGTAAGCGAGTAGTCCACAGTCCAGTCGCCCGCCAGCGAGGCCACATCCGACCGGTTGCTTTGGTTGGTAAACGTGCCATCGCGCGTGACGCGCAACCGGCCATTGAAGAACGAGTAGGAGAGGCGCAGTTGGAAGGTGTTGAACGACTCCTGGTCCAACGTGCCCAGGTCGAGGTCAATTTCCAGGTTGGAATCCACCTGTGTGAGCCAGTAGCTGAGTTGATTGGACAGTAACTCACTCACACTGTTATACAAGCTGCCGCTGGTGGCAAACGCATCGGGTGGCGAAAACCGCCTCAACACAATCAAACTGAAAACCTGTCGCTTCAGTTCTTGCTCATCCAGTCTTGCCTTGAACGCGTTAAACTCAAACTGCAGTCTGATCGATCGGCCATCTTCCGCCACCAAGTTGTCGGGCAGGTCTTTGGCGGCAATGTCAAAGTTGATTTGCGGACTTAACATCGGGCCATCGAGTGTCAATAAAACTTCCACCGGATATTTTCTTCGTACGGCCGAAGCACCTGCCAGCGTCTGGTCGGTAAGGATGGGCGACAGCGATGCCAGTTGGCGGTAGCTGGCATCCAAATCCAGCGTGCCTGTGTACGGGCTTCCGTACCAGGTGATGCGGCTACCTTTGTTGATCAGAAATTCCTTGTTGATGATGTCGTAAAGCGTGAAGTTGTAAAAGCCGCGTTCAAACTCATAAACACCAAACATGTTGAATTCGCCCTTGGTGTCCAGTTGCAGTTTGATGTCGCCTTTGCCATAGCCCCGCACAATGTCGCCCGCCTTAATGTCGAAAATGATTTCTGCGTAGGCATCGGGCGTGATGTCCAGGTTAAAATCCATCGTGAGCCCCGAGGTTTGCGTTTTGCGGGTAGCTTGCGCAGCTGTTTTTTTGGCGTAGGCGGTATCCGAGAAGGGTGTGAACAAGATGTAGTCTTTGCGCTCCACTGTTTTGGTGCCGCTGATCGGAATAAAAATGCGCGTCTTTTTTTCGGTGCGGGCGGTGGCGCTGATCTTCATATTGGCCAGCGGTCCGGTAAACGAGAGTTGGCCGGTGGCATAGGCCTGCCCGTAGAACAACTCATTGTCTTTGCTGGTCGTATTGAGTACCTGAAAGTTGCGGAACTGCCCTTCAAGGTTGATCCGCATATCCCGGAAGAAGCGATGACCCAGGTAGCCGTTCAGGGTGCCTCCGTTGCCAAAGGCGTCTGTCATTTCAATGTTTCGGAAGATGACCTGAGAGGGAGACATCGCCAACACACCACTGACTGAATAGTCGGTCTTCAGATAGTCGACCGTGAGGCGGCCGTTTTCGATGTTGCCCTCGCCTTCAATGCGCGGCTCGCGAAAACTGCCCAGAATGGTATACTGGCCCGTGAGGGTGCCATCCATTTTCGAAAAGATGCCACGCAGAAACGGCTCGGCCAACTTCAGGTTGGTTTTGTCCAGCTTCCCGATCAGGTGAAGCCCGTTTTTTTCCGAAGGCCGATAGTAGCCACCTAGGCTAAGGGTGCGGTCGCCTAAGCGGTCGATCAGCAGGTTGATGTCAAACTGGTTGTCGCTGCGGTTCCAGATGTTGGTGCCCGTGACATTGCCGATCAAAAACTGATCGATCTCCAGTTGATCGATCGAAATATCGTTTTGAACATAGGGCTCCCGGTAGAGGTCTCCGGCTGTCACTTCGCCATTGACAGTGCCCGTCAGGTCAATGCCCGTCAGTGTTTTCAGTACATTCAACGAAAAGTCCTGCACACGCAGGTTGAGTTTTTTGGTGGGATCGTTTGAGATGTGCCCGTCCACCCGCACCGACTGGTTACCATTGGCAAATTGCAGGTTTTGGATGCTCCATTCGTTTCCCTTCACCCGTGTCTGGTTGGCGGTGCTCACACGCCACGCGGTGCCCAGCAGCCGGATGGTTGACGGCAAAAACGTGATGAGCGTGCTGTCACGGTCAAAGTCCACCATGGAGCGGATGTTGGCCGCATGCGCATAGCCTTTTTGCGCTACATCCAAACTGGCATCGATATGATCACCATTCCAAATGGCTTCAACCAACAGGTCTTCCGTGGTTAGTACCTTCGACAATCGCTGTTCGGCCGAGGTAATGGTGAGCATGGCCAGAACATCGGTGCTATCGCGTATTTTGGACCCGTTGAAGTCGATGGCCACGTCATTCCACTGCTGCCCCTCCAGGTAAAGCGTATCAATCTGCGAATAAAACTTCAGCCGGCTGGTGTAGTCGTTGCTGAAGCGGCCGGTGAATGCAGTGTTTTTTGACAGCTCTATGTTGCGGCCAATCAGGTGACTGACGGGCGCCAACGTTTTGAGCAGAACAGAAAAGTCAGCTTCGTACTTGTTGTCGGCCGTCTTTTTGGACGCATAGTAGTCGCGTAGTTTTTCTTTGTCGTTTTTGATATTGAGCACAAACTCGTGGATCAGCTTTTGCGCATCCGCAAACAGCGTAGTATAGGCATACGTGCCCGTGAGTGCCACGTTGGCGATGGAGCTTTCCAGACTCAGACTCCGGATGCCGTTTTGAAGTTGCGAACGGACATGAATTGAATCGAGCGAAATTTGCTTGTCCTGGTAGGCGATGGTGGAATGGTTGAAGGTCGCATCGCCAAAGAGGCTGTCCAACGTCAATCCCCGCGAGTCAATGTCTAACTCCGTCTGCACAAACAAGGGTTCTTGAATGAAGCCCAACCGGTGCACAAAGGCGGTATCCAATGAAGCCCGAATGCGCACGGCCTCGTTGGCATTGCGAAAGTCAATGGTGCCGGTGGCTGCCAATTGCAGGTTTGGGTCATCGATCTTGACTTCACCGTTGAACAACTGGCTGGCGAACGTGGCATTGGTGGTGATGTTGCGATAGGTGTAGCCCCGGATGCCAATGGATGGCACTTCCCCGTTAAGCGTAAACTCGGTGGAGGCTAACGAAAAACCCTTGCCGCGAATTTCGCCCGCCATGGTGACGCGCTGAAACAGCGAGGTGTCGTTTAAGAAGGTACCCAGCTCGAAGTTGGTCAGTTGCAGTTTACCCCGGTAGGCCGATTGACGGGGATCGTCCGGATTAATTTTCAGGTTGATGTCGGACGCAATCTTTCCCAGTTTACTCTGAAACACCCCTTTGGCCACGAAGTCATTAACAAAGCCGGTAAAGCTCCCACTCAGTGCCAGGGTGCCTAACGGGCGAAGTGGCTCCGTGACGCTTTTGCCGAGTATGGTTTCCAGATCGGCAAAGTGAATGCGGCTGTCTTTGAGGTCGATTTGCATAAAGGTTTCGTTCACCGTGGGAAGGCCGTCCATGGTCAAGCGGCCCACCAGGCGCGAGGTGCCCAGCCGCACGTCCATGTTTTGGTAGGAGAGCCGCGTCACCCGTCCGCGAATGACGCCCTGGGCATGAAGCGGGCGGCCGATGAATTTGACGCCCGGGGCAAACAAGTCCAGATCGGCCGGGTCGAGGGTGGTGTTTTTCAGCTTGGCCAGTATGGTCACCTTGTTGTTGAAGTCGCTGAAATCGCGCTGGCTCTCATAGAAAAACGCGATGGTGTCATTGATCTCGCTGTTGTTCACCCGGAAATGGGCATTGTAGAACTCCATGCCTTTTTGGGAGATTCGAAAAAACGTGCGCAGTTCTTTGATGGCCAAGTGTGTTTTCTGGTCTTCGGCCACCAGCGAACGGACCTGCATTTGAATGGTGTCGCCAATGACCTTGAAGTTGCCCACTTCAGCCGTGGGTATGCCCAACCGGAAATGCTGGTAATCGAAACCCGTGGCGATTGAGTCTTGGAAGGGATCAAGGTAGGAGAATGACGATTGGTCGAGCACAATTTCGCCAATGTTTACCTTAGGGCTGGTGCCTCCGCCTTGCCCGGAGGCGGTTGCTTTGTTGATCTCCGCGATGAAGAAGTTCATGTTTAAGTCGCGTAGCGTGTCGCGCTGGAGCTTGATCAGGTTCACCTGCGTGTTTTGAAGCCGGGCCCCGTCCAGGTTAACTTCATTGTGGGCCAATAGCGAGTTGAGATTGAAATTCACTTGCAGGCGTTCTGCGGCAATCATTACGTTTTGTGCGGGGTCGCGAATGAGCAGCCCCTCGATGCGCAAGCGGTCATACCAAACAAAATGGAGGCGGTCGTACGTGATGGTGAACCCGGAGACCGAACCGAACCGGGCAAGCACACGCTGTGACAAGCGTGTTTGGACGGCCGGTATCTGCAAAACGAAGAACCCCACAAAGAGCGCCACCAAAGTGGCCAGCAGTCCGTAGAGCACCACACGCCTGAGCCAGAGAAGGAGCCGATTTTTGATAACTTGCAGTCTCATTTTGACATCGCCCTCATGAGTGCCTTGATACTTGCCATTGAATCGTCATGCGATGAAACGTCTGCTGCGGTCATCCAACAGGGCAAGGTACTCAATAATGTAGTAGCCTCGCAAAATGTGCACCAGAAATATGGGGGCGTGGTGCCCGAGTTGGCTTCTCGCGCGCATCAGCAAAACATTGTCCATACGGTGAACGAAGCGCTGACCCTAGCCGGCATACGCCTGCCCGACCTTGACGCCATTGCGTTCACCCGAGGCCCGGGGCTGTTGGGCTCGTTGCTGGTGGGTGTTTCGTTTGCCAAGGGTGTGGCCGTGGCCTTGAAGAAACCCCTGATCGAGGTAAACCACATGGAGGCACACGTGCTCGCGCATTTCATTGAAGACCCCAAGCCTGCCTTTCCGTTTTTGTGCCTTACGGTGAGCGGGGGCCACACGCAAATTGTGTGGGTCGAAGACTACCTGTCCATGCGCGTGATTGGAGAGACGCGTGACGATGCCGCATGGGAGGCGTTCGACAAAGCGGCCAAAGTACTGGGGCTGCCGTACCCCGGTGGTCCGCTCATTGATCGGTATGCCAGCGAAGGAAACCCGCGCGCGTTTTCGTTTCCCGACACCACTGTTCCCGGTCTTGACTTCTCATTCAGCGGAATCAAAACGGCACTGCTGTATTTCATCCGCGATCGCGTAGCGGCCGATGCCGACTTTGTAAAAAACAACCTGGCCGATATCTGCGCCAGCTACCAACAGCAGGTTGTGACCATGCTCATGTCTCGCCTGGTCAAGGCCAGCCTTGAAACGGGCATCAAAGAAATAGCCATTGCCGGAGGGGTGGCCGCCAACAGGGGGCTACGGGCGGCACTGGCCACCAAGGCGTTGCAACACCACTGGCGAACGTACATTCCTGCGTTTGACTATTGCACTGACAATGCCGCGATGATTGCGATGGCCGCGCATTTCAAATTTCAACAACGGCAGTTTACCGATTTGTCGGTGGCACCGCTGGCGGCCTACGAGATAGGGGAGCGTTAGAAACGGTGTAGCCAACGGCTAAAACCGCTGGCCGCTGTTATCTGCTGGGAAAACGGGGCAAACGCAGAACTTATCCGAGGGCATTGGCCAGGTTCACCACTTCAATGGCTTTCAGTTCGGGCACGGCTTTTTTCAAGGCTTCTTCCACACCGGCCTTAAAGGTCATGGTGCTCATGGGGCAACTGCCGCAATTGCCCACAAACTCCAGTTTCAAAACCTTTTCCTTGGTCACCTCCAGTACGCGTACGTTGCCACCATCGGCCTGCAAGTAGGGGCGTATCGAATCCAGCGAAGATTCAACGCGTTCGTGCAGGTCTTCCTTTTTTTCTTTTACCATTGGCTTATACGGTTAGCTCCACCTTTTTTGTCTGCGCAAAGGTAGCATTTCGGATGGCAACTTGCCGGGCCACGGATTCGGCCAACGTCATGAAGGCCGCGGCTATGGGCCCTTCCTTTAACACCACCGGGCGGCCGCTGTCACCGCTTTCGCGGATGCTTTGCACAATCGGAATCTGCCCCAGCAGCGGCACGTCAAACTTTTCGGACAGGCTCTTGCCACCATCTTTGCCAAAGATGAAGTATTTATTGTCCGGAAGTTCTTCGGGTGTAAAGTAGGCCATGTTCTCAATGATGCCCAGCACAGGCACGTTGATTTGCGGTTGCTTAAACATCGCCAACCCCTTGATGGCATCAGCCAATGCCACTTTCTGCGGGGTGGTTACAATGACAACACCCGTAACGGGCACCGTCTGCACCAGTGTCAGGTGTATGTCGCTGGTGCCGGGGGGCATGTCGATGAGCAAGTAGTCCAATTCGCCCCAGTCGGCATCGCTGATAAACTGTTTCAAGGCTGCACTCGCCATCGGTCCGCGCCACACTACCGCGCTGTCGGGCGGGGCCAAGAACCCGATGGACATCAGTTTTACGCCATACTGCTCCAACGGGATGATCACATTCTTTCCGTTGATGACCTTTACCTCGGGCTGTTCCGCTTCGCAATGAAACATGACCGGTACGGAAGGGCCGTAGATGTCGGCATCGATCAACCCCACGCGCGCGCCCGTTTGGGCCAGGGCCACGGCCAGGTTGGAAGTGACGGTCGATTTGCCCACACCGCCCTTGCCCGATGCCACCGCAATGATGTTTTTGACCCCGGGCAGCAAAGGCGCCTGACTTCTACTGGTGGTTACGCTGGAAGTCATAAATATCTCAATATCAACATCTTTACCCACTACTTTCTCAACCGCTTTGAGGCAATCTTGTTTGATGATTTCCTTGAGCGGGCAGGCGGGGGTGGTAAGCACCACGGTAAAACTCACTTTGTGTGCGGACACCGCCACATCGCGCACCATGTTCAGGGTCACCAGATCCTTTTTGAGATCGGGATCGTGCACGGTACCCAAGGCGCCCAGAATATCTTCGGTTGTAAATGTCATGGCTGTAAAAACACCGCAAGTTAACGGCTGGTTTGGTACGCGGGAAATTTAATTTGAGCATCGGCACGCAGGCGTTTGGCCACAGCACCCGGGCCCGGCTGGCCCTTCCCGTGCGTGGCTATTTCGTATCTTTGTTCGTTATTACACCCGCCCTTTGATCTCACGCGACACCATTGAGGAAGTCAAAAACCGCATCGACATTGTGGATGTGATCAGCGATTTTGTGTCGCTTAAGAAGAGTGGCGCTAACTACAAGGCTCTCAGTCCGTTCGCGAGCGAAAAAACACCTTCCTTTTTCGTGGTGCCGTCCAAGGGTATTTTCAAGGACTTCAGCAGCGGCAAGGGCGGAGATGCCTTCACGTTTGTGATGGAGCATGAGAAGCTCAGCTATGCCGAGGCCATCCGCTACCTGGCCAAAAAATACGGGGTCGAAATCAAGGAAGACAAGCAATCCAGCGAAGAGCAGGCCGCCCAATCCGAACGCGAAGGCTTGTACATCCTGATGAACTTCGCCAAAGAGTTCTACAAAGAAAAACTGCTGCGCTCGGAAGAAGGGCAGAGCATCGGCTTAAGTTACTTCCGCGAGCGCGGATTTACCGACCCAACCATCCAAAAGTTTGAGTTAGGATATGCGCTGGAGGGCTGGGATCATCTGAGCAAAGAAGCCCTGGCCAAAGGCTACCGTCAGGAACTGTTGGAGAAGACAGGCCTGGTGGTAAAAAAAGAAGACGATGGCGGCCACGGCCAGCGCACCTACGACCGGTTTCGCGGCCGCGTCATTTTTCCGGTGCACAACCTCTCCGGCAAGGTCATCGCCTTTGGCGCGCGCATGTTGGGCAACGACAAAAACCAGCCCAAATACATCAACTCCCCCGAAACGGAGATCTACCACAAGAGCGATGTGCTCTATGGCCTGTACCAGGGCAAGAACGCCATCCGCCAGCAAGACAACTGCTATTTGGTGGAAGGATACACGGATGTCATCTCTATGCACCAGGCCGATGTGGAGAACGTGGTGGCTTCATCGGGTACTGCCCTCACGGAGCAACAGATCAAACTCATCCGCAGGTTTTCTGAAAACGTGACCGTGTTGTTTGATGGCGATGCCGCGGGCATCAAAGCCGCCATCCGGGGCATCGACCTGATTTTGAAAGGCGGCCTCAACGTGCGTGTGGTACTTTTTCCCGATGGCGAAGACCCCGACAGCTACTCGCGCAAGGTAGGCACCACGGCTTTTCAGGCCTACCTGAAGGAGGCGCGTCAGGATTTTGTGTCATTCAAGGCGAGTCTGTTTGCCAAAGAGGCCGCAGGCGACCCCATCCGCAAGGCCGAATCGATCAAAGAGATCGTGGGCTCCATTTCGCTGATCCCCGATCCGGTCAAACGCTCGGTGTACATTCAGGAAACCAGCAACCTGCTGAAGATTGCCGAGGCCGTGCTGCTGACCGAACTGAACAAGTTGCTCATAGCCGAACGCAAAAAGAAAGACAAAGAGCGGCTGCGCGAAGACGACTCGGTGCCGGAGGCCCAACCGGTGGAAGACGTGATCGCCCCTGCGAAAGTGGATGCGCAGAGCCTGATTCAATACCAGGAACGCGAAACCATACGCCTGTTGCTCAACTATTCCGATCGCAAACTGGCCGACCAGAGCGTGGCTGAGTTTCTGATGCACGAACTGGACGATGTCGAGTTTACCAACGTCACCTTTCGCGAAATACACGAAGTGTACAAACAAGGGCTGGTGAAAGGCGAGCTGCCCGGAAGCGAGTACTTTTTACGCCATGGCAGCGAGCCGGTGAAAGTGGCGGTAACAGACCTCATCACCTCGCGCTATGATACGAGCCAGCATTGGGGCGACAAGTACAATATTTTCATTCCGAAAGAAGAGCAGGTGCTGGATCAGTTGGCGCTGACAAACGTGTTGCGGCTCAAGTTTCGCATTGTGCAAAAAATGATGGAAGACAACCTGGCAGAAGTGCGAAGGGCCGAGGCATCGGGCGATTGGGACAAACTGGACGAAGCGCTGACGGTGCAAACGGGCTTGAAGCAGGCCGAACAGGAACTGGCCAAGGAACTTGGCATCGTAGTGGCGCGTTAACCAAACGGGGCACTCGTGCGTTTACTAAACAGCCGGCAAAAACGGATTATGGACAAGATAAAACTGGATACGATCGAAGAAGCCATTGAGGAAATCAAAAACGGAAAAGTCATCGTTGTGGTGGACGATGAAGACCGCGAAAACGAAGGCGACTTCATTTGCGCGGCCGAGTGCATTACGCCCGCGATCGTCAATTTTATGGCTACGCATGGCCGAGGCCTCATTTGCGCGCCCCTGAGCGAAGACCGCTGCGATGAACTGGGCCTTGAACTGATGGTGGGCAAAAACACCGCGGCCTTTGAGACGCCCTTTACCGTATCGGTGGACCTGATCGGCCATGGCTGTACCACCGGCATTTCCGCCCACGACCGGTTTAAGACCATCAAAGCGTTGGCCGACCCCGAAACAAAGCCCGAGGAGTTGGGAAAACCCGGCCACATTTTTCCGCTGAAGGCCAAAAAAGAAGGCGTATTGCGCAGGTCGGGGCACACCGAAGCAGCCATCGACTTTGCGCGGTTGGCCGGCTTTCGCCCGGCCGGGGTGTTGGTCGAAATCATGAACGAAGACGGATCGATGGCGCGCCTGCCCGACTTGCGCCTGGTGGCCGATCGTTTCCAATTGAAGATTGTCACCATCAAAGACCTGATTGCCTACCGGATGCGCACCGAGTCGCAGATACGCAAACAGGTGGAAGTAAACATGCCTACCCATTACGGGGATTTTCGGTTGACGGCCTACGAGCAGATCAATACGGGCGAAGTACACCTGGCGTTGACCAAGGGCGTGTGGCAGAAGGACGAACCCGTGTTGGTGCGCGTGCACTCCTCCTGTGTCACGGGCGACATCTTTGGCTCCTGCCGGTGCGACTGTGGTTCGCAACTCCACAACGCCATGCGGCAGGTTGATGCCGAAGGAAAAGGCATCGTGCTGTACATGAAGCAGGAGGGGCGTGGCATTGGGTTGCTCAATAAACTCAAAGCCTACCAGCTGCAGGAACAAGGACTGGACACGGTGGAGGCGAATCTTCAACTGGGCTTTGACATGGATAGCCGCGACTATGGCATTGGCGCGCAGATTTTGCATGACCTGGGTGTATGCAAAATCCGGTTGATGACCAACAACCCCAAAAAACGGGTGGGCCTGATGGGCTACGGCCTGGAAATTGTAGAGAATGTGCCCATCGAGATCGCGCCCAATCCGCATAACGAGAAATACTTGCAGACCAAACGCGACAAGTTGGGCCATACGATTTTGAAAAAATAAGATATGAGCATCCGCATCGGGCTTGTAGGTTGTTTGTTGTTCGCTTGCCTCTCGGCCAGGGGACAACAGTTTCCTTTTGAACTTTGGCATGAAGGGAAAATAGTGACCGAGCAGGGCGATACGCTGAAAGGGCTGGTGAACTACAACATGCAAACAGACCTGTTGCAGTTGCAAGCCAACCGCAAGCTTGAGTCGTTCACGGCCCGCAAGGTGTTATACTGCGAAATCTTTGACGCCACCGTAAAACGCTACCGGCAGTTCTTTTCGCTGCCCTTTGCACTGTCGGGCGAATACAAGGCACCCGTATTTTTTGAGTTGCTCTGCGAAGGAAAAATCACCCTGCTCACCCGCGAGTACGTGGAATACCGAACCTTCACGTATGGCTATGGTTTTGGCACCTACACGAGGCAGGTGTTGGTGCAGCGGTATTTCCTGCTGAAGGAAAATGGCAGCATCGAGGAATTTCGCGGCAAGCGCAACGATTGGCTGGACATGATGAAATCGAAGGGCGAAGACGTGGGCAAGTTTGCCCGCCAAAACCGGCTGTCCTTTGAAGAAAAATACGAGCTCTCCCAAATCATCGACTACTACAATTCTTTCTTCTCCAAAAAATAATGAAGCCTCTTATTCTGGTCTCCAATGACGATGGGATCACTTCTCGTGGCATACGCCATCTGGTAACCGTGATGAAACAAGTAGGCGATGTGCTCGTGGTAGCACCCGATAGCCCGCAGTCGGGCATGGGCCACGCCATCACCGTAAACAACGTGCTGCGGCTCGAAGAAGTAGACATCTTTGATGGGGTAAAGGCCTATCAATGTTCGGGTACCCCGGCCGACTGTGTGAAAATGGCCCGGCATTTTGTGCTGAAAGGCCAGCGCCAACCCGATGTGGTGGTCAGTGGTGTCAACCACGGCAGCAACACCAGCATCAGCGTGCTGTACTCCGGCACCATGTCGGCCGCCATTGAGGGCGCCATTGAGGGCACTCCCGCCATCGGCTTCTCGTTGTGCGATTACCGCCACGATGCTGACTTCAGTCACACGGAGGACTACATCAAAAAGATCACCCAGCAAGTGCTGGACAAAGGCCTGCCGAAAGGGGTGGCTTTGAACGTCAACTTCCCGGCCATCAAGAGCGAACCGATCAAAGGCATCCGCATTTGCCGGCAGGCCAACGCCAAATGGGTAGAGGAGTTTGACAGGCGTGTAGACCCCAATCGCAAACCTTATTTTTGGATGACGGGCAGCTTTGTCAACTTTGACAAAGGCGAAGACAATGACGAGTGGGCCATTGCCAACAACTACACATCGGTCGTTCCCTGCCAGTTTGATCTTACGGCACATCAGGCGATACCCGTGTTGAACGAGGATTGGGAAATATTGGGCTAGCAACCGTTCAACTGCGTGGATGCCAAGGGATGCGCGCAATGCAGCGGAAGATGAGACCGCGCAAGCACTCGTTACATTGGATCGACATCAAAGACGATTTTCAGGTTTCGGTTGCCCTCCTGTTGGCGGATGCCATCGGCCAACTGACGCAACGTGTCTTTTATTTCTGTTAAGTGGCCGCTCTCGCGCGGAATCTTCAAAAGGATGTTCCTTAAGTATTCATTTCGCACCTTGTTCACCATCGGTTCACCCGGGCCCACCAGTCGCAGCCCCTTCAGTTGACGTTGGATGTGCATGCAAAACTGGTCGGCTGCTTCGCGCACCGTTTTTTTGTCCGTGTGGCGCAGCGTGATTTCAATCAAACGGGTAAAGGGTGGATAAAAATAGCTGTGACGGTCGGGGAGTTCGTTTTCCAAAAAACCTTTCACATCGTGGGTCATCACATACCGGAAAACCGGATGGTCGGGTTGATGGGTTTGAATCACCACCTTGCCACGTTTGGCCCTGCGGCCGGCACGGCCGCTCACTTGCACCATCAATTGAAAGGCACGCTCATGCGAGCGAAAGTCAGGGAAGTGTAGCATCCGGTCGGCATCAAAAATGCCAACCAAGTTGACCCGGTCAAAGTCAAGGCCCTTGGTCACCATCTGCGTGCCCACTAAAATATGAGTGTCTCCTTTTTCAAACGCTTCGATGATGGACTCGTACCCGGTTTTACTGCGGGTCGTTTCCAGGTCCATGCGTTGGATGGTGCTCTCTGAAAAATGAAGCTTTAGTTCTTCCTCCAGTTTTTCCGTGCCATAGCCCAGCGTAAGTATCCGCTGCGAGGAGCAACTGGGGCATTGATGAGGCATTTCCTCGCGGTAGCCGCAATAGTGACACACCAGCGCGTGTTTGTATTGGTGATAGGTGAGGCTTACATCGCACTGAACGCACCGGGGCATCCAATGGCAATCCTGGCATTGCACAAGGGGGGAGTGGCCCCTGCGGTTTTGAAACAAAATCACTTGCTGGCCTTGGCCCAGGGTATCCCGGATTTCGTTGAGCAGCCGCGAAGTAAATTCGCCTTTGGTTGTTTTTTGCTGCTTTTCCTGAGCCGTGTTAGCAAATACGATTTCGGGCAGTGCGGCATCGCCATAGCGCTCCGTCAGCTCGCAAAAACCATAGCGGCCGCTGCGTGCCTGCTGATAGCTTTCCAGCGAGGGGGTGGCGCTGCCGAGCACTACCTTGGCGTGATGTTGGTGGGCCAGCACCAAAGCTGTGTCGCGGGCATGGTAGCGCGGGGCGGGGTCTTGTTGTTTGTAGGAGCCTTCGTGTTCTTCATCCACGATGATCAACCCCAGGTTGTCGAATGGCAAAAAAACTGCGGAGCGGACGCCAATCACAAACTTGACTTTTCCCAGCAAGACATTATTCCACACCTCCACGCGCTCGTTGTCTGAAAACCGCGAGTGATAGACGCCTACTTCCCCGCCCACCATTTTGGCCAACCGCTGTACGATTTGCGTGGTCAGTGCGATCTCCGGCAGCAGATACAGGACTTGCGAGCCGCCTTCCAGCGCCCGCTTGATCAGATCGATGTAGATCTCCGTTTTGCCGGAGCCGGTCACTCCTTGCAGCAACACGGTATTCTTGGTTTCAAAGTGCGTGAGTATCTGGTTGCGGATGGCTTCCTGTTTTTCGCTTAGCAAAAGGGCGGGCGCAACAAAGGACTTTTCAACCGCCATGCGCGGCACGATCACTTCAAACTCTTCCAGCACGCCTTTTTTGATCAGCGTCTTATACGCGCTGTCGGAAAGACCTTCTAACAAGGCCGCCCGGGCGATGCCATGAATATTTTTTTCGGGATGTTGCAGCACCGGCAATTCTTGTAAAAAACGCAGCAGCAGTTCTTCCTGTTTTGGATGCGAGGCAACCCACTCAAACACCTTTCCGATGGCAGCCTTTGAGCTTTGCTCACGCGTTAAACGCACGCGCTTTTGGGTCTTTGGTTTGTATTTATCCCGCACTTCTTCCACCAAAAGAATGGCCTCTTTGAGCAGCAGTGATTTGATGAGTGCGTAGATGTGTTTGGTGTTCAACAGCTTGGCTACTTCGGTGTAATTGAGGGTGCCGTTGGCGAGGTGGGCCAGCAGCAACCGCTCTTTTTCCGAAAACGCATGAGCCGTGGTTTCGCGGTCAAAGGCGGGGTTGAGTTGCACGATGGACTCGCTCGAAAGTTTCAAACCGGCCGGCAGTGCGGCATTCAGCACTTCGCCAAACGCGCACAGGTAGTAGTCGGCCATCCATTGGTACAGGCGCAGTTGCGGCTCGTACACGATCTCATACGAGTCTAACACTTCAAAAAGATACTTCGCTTCGTGCTCGCGCGGGGGCCGTTCGTGCAGTGCCATCACAATGCCCGTCACGATCTTTTTCTGGCCAAATGGCACAATGACACGGTGCCCCACCTTCACGTGCTCATTCATGGCCGCGGGCACGCGGTAGGTAAAAAAACGGGGCACGGGTACGGGCACTGCTACGTCCGCAAACAGGGTCGCTTTCTCCTCAAATAGTTCGGTTGCCACGGCAGTCACTACAAGCGACTAAGATACGCTTTTGCCCACGTGTTTGATAACGTCCAGTGCTTCGGCAACGGATGTTACCGGCCGCTGGCACGTGTTGTTTTGGCAGATGAAAATCCGCGTGAGGCCATCCGCCTGAGTCCGGTCGCGCAGCAGCGGCAAGTCGCTCGTGTGCGAGGTGCCACAAAAGAGCGCGAACGGCAGATGGTGCCTGCCCAGTTCCGCGCGGTAGTCTCGTGCCTCGGGCCCGGTGATCACGACCTCAAGGGTACCGTGTGCCAGCCGGGCAAACACCTGCGCCCAACGCGAGAGATAAACCGGTTCTTGTGCGATGAGGCTGGCGAGCCCGCTGGTCATCTGCCGGGCGGCTTGCAGCCATGTTGGTTTTTGCAACAACGTGCCTAGCGATATCAGGTTGCCGGCCATCAACGCATTGGATGACGGGATGACGTTATCGAAAATTTCTTTCTTGCGAGCAATCAGTTTTTCGCTCCCGTGCGAGGTGAAATGGAAGTAGCCCTCTTCGGCATCGAAGAAATGGGTGAACACATACGTGGTCAGGGTTTCCGCTTGGGTCAAATAAGCCTCGCGAAAGGTGGCTTGGTACAGCTCCGCATAGGCTTCGATGAGGGCGGCATAGTCTTCCAAGAACGCCTCGGTCGGGTTCGGCTTTTCTTTGAACGACCGGAGCACCTTGCCATCATGGATCAACTGCGTTTCGAGGAAACGCATGGCCTGCTCGGCTGCTTCCAGTAGGTGCGGATGGGCGGTGGCCAGGGAGGCTCGCACCAGCCCGGTAATGGTGAGGGCATTCCATCCCGTCAGGATTTTGTCATCCAGGCCGGGGCGCGGGCGCTTTTCGCGGTGGTCGAGCAAAGCCCGTTTGGCCGTTTTGAGCTGTTCAACGAACGCGGGGGCGAGGTGGCGGCCGGATAGCCATTGATCCACATCCTGTGGTCGCTTGAGGATGGAGAACCCATGTTCCCAGTTGCCGGTTTTTTCAATGGCATAAAAGTCGGCCAGTAGCGCTGCCTGTGTTGTCAGCGCGGCTTCCCACTCGGCATAGGTCCAAACATAATAGCGTCCTTCCATGCCCTCGCTGTCGGCATCGAGTGCCGAGTAAAATCCGCCTTGCGGATGCTGCATCTCAGCGGCCAGCCATTCGAATGTCTCGATCAGGATTTCGGCATAACGCGGCAGGCGGGCCATCTGGTAGCCCGTGGCATACAGGCTGAGCAACTGCCCGTTGTCATACAGCATTTTTTCAAAATGGGGGGCGAACCACTCGTTGTCCACCGAGTAGCGCGCAAAGCCTCCGCGCAGTTGATCATAGAGCCCGGCATCCGCCATTTTTTGGAGCGTTACGTGCAGCATCTCTGCGGCTTTGGTATCGGATTCAACGTGTTGGTACATGGCCAGCCATTGCCACACCGCGGGCATGACAAACTTGGGCGCTTTGTCGATGCCGCCCCACTCATGGTCAAATCGCGAGTGCAAAACGTCAAAGGCTTGCTGCATGGCGTCCCAGCGGAAGTCGGCCACAGGCGCGCTGACGAAGCGATGGGTGTCGCTGGTGTTCAAGTGCCGGGTCAGGTCTTCCGCGCTTTCGTCTATCTCGCGCCTGCGTTCGCGAAAGGCCCGTTGCAGTTGCGTGAGCACGCTGGCCCAGCGGGGCGGAGGGAAGTACGTGCCCCCGTAGAAAGGCTTTTGATCGGGTGTCAGGAAAACATTCAATGGCCATCCTCCGTTGATTTTCATGGCCTGCACGGCATCCATGTAAATCTGGTCAATGTCGGGCCGTTCTTCGCGGTCGACTTTGATGCACACAAAGTGCTCATTCATCAAGGCTGCGATGTCCGTATTTTCAAATGACTCGCGCTCCATCACATGACACCAATGGCACGAAGAGTAGCCGATGCTGACCAGGATGGGTTTATCTTCCGCCCGGGCTTTTGCCAGCGCTTCTTCCCCCCACGGAAACCACTCTACCGGGTTGTGGGCATGCTGGCGCAGGTACGGGCTGGTGGCATGAATGAGGCGGTTGGGCATTACCGTGGGTGGGTTTGGTAGAAGTGAACGAAGAACGTCAATGCCTCGGGGTTTCTCAACGATCCCGCGTTTATTACTTTCTGCGGGTCTTTGCCCATCAATATTTTCTTGATCGGGGTTTCGGTTTTTTTGCTGACTTTATCCACCGCGCGGTACACCTCACTGGTGCCAATTCGCACACCGCCCCGGTTGAGCGTAGCGTCCGATCGCCCATAAATGATGACGCCCTGCTGTTTAGTGATCTCAATCCAATCGCCATGGCGCCAGGTGGCCGGATAGGTTTCAAAGTAGCTCTCGCGGTAGCGTTGGAAATCGACATCGCCCCAAAAAAAGATGGGCATGGAAGGCATGGGTTTCACGATGACCATTTCGCCCACTTCGCCTACCCGCGCGTGTCCCTCGTCATCCCACGCTTCGAGCGCACAGCCCAACGCGCGGCATTGAATTTCGCCCTTGCGCACGGGCCACAGAGGGTTTCCGCCCACAAACGCGCTGCACACATCCGTACCGCCACTCATGGACGTGAGCCATACGTCTTTCTTGATGTGCTCATACACCCATTCGAATCCTTCGGGGGGCAACGTGCTGCCGGTGGAGCCGAGGGAACGCAGGGCGGGAAAGGCGCGGGTGGCGTTGGGTTGGATGCCGGCCTTCAAGCAAGCGAGTATAAATCCTGCGCTGGTGCCAAAATGATTCCATTGCTGATCGTGGGCCAGGTGCCAAAGATGGTCAAGGGTGGGGTAGGCGGGGCTTCCATCATACAACACCGCGGTAGCGCCCAGCAGCAGGGAACTTTGGATGTAGTTCCACATCATCCAGCCGGTGGTGGTGTACCAAAAACACAACTCGCCAGGCTTCACATCCTGGTGAAACGACAAATATTTCAGGTGCTCGAGCAGGATGCCGCCCGTGCTGTGCACGAGGGCTTTGGGCAGGCCGGTGGTACCGGATGAGAAGAGAATCCAAATCGGATCATTGAAACCGCTTCGATGAAACGTCAGCTCGCCATCGGCTCCCTGTTGAATTTCGTTCCACGGGGTGGTACCGGGCCAGCCGGCCTCGCCCACCATGATCGTGTGTCTGACCGTTGGCAATTGCGCCACAATCGATTGGACGGTTTCCGTTTTGGAAAACGTTTTGCCGCCATAGTGATACCGGTCTACGGCAATCAACACCACCGGTTCGATCTGTGCAAAACGGTCTACAACCGACTGGCTTCCAAAATCAGGAGAGCAACTCGACCAGACAGCCCCCAGCGAGTTGACCGCCAGAAAAGCTACCGTGGCTTCGGCCGCGCACGGCAGGTAAGCCGCTACACGATCACCGGGTTTTACGCCTACTGTTTTCAGGTATCGCTGCAACTTGGCCACGCGCAACCGTAGTTCGCCATAGGTCAGGCACTGCACCGCTCCTTGCTCCTGGGTGGCCAGGATGGCCGTCTGTTCCGGCCGGCCTTTTCGAAACACATGTTCGCAGTAGCTGAGGTACGTTCCGTCAAACCATCGCGTTTCGGGCATGGTTCCGCGGCACACGCGGTCGTAGTGTCCGTGGTGTATGATCGCAAAGTAATCCCAAAGGTATTCCCAGAACGTCTCCACCTCCAGCACCGACCACGACCACAGTTCGTCATAGCTGGCAAAGGCACGTCCTTTTTCGCGTTTCAGCCACGCCATAAAATGCGTGAGGTTTGCCTGCTCGCGCACGGGTGCGGAAGGTTGCCAAAGTAAGGCGTGGCTCATGACGGACGAAGTATTTGCAAGGCCGCTTCCTTGTCGCGTTGCAGTTGATGTTTCAGCTCTTCCAAATCGCTAAAGCGGCTGTCGCCACGCAGCAATGACACGAAGTTGACTTGCAGCGACTCGCCATAAATATCGCTGTCAAAGTCAAAGATGTTGACCTCGATCACTTGTCGTTTTCCATCCACCGTGGGTCGGTTGCCGATGTACAGCATACCATCGTAGCGCAGGGCTTCGTGTTGAACGGTTACGGCATAAATTCCCTGGGCAGGTATCAATTTGTACGCAAAATCCAGTTGCAGGTTGGCGGTGGGAAAACCCAGCACGCGCCCCAACCGATCGCCCTTGACTACGCGGCCCGTGAGCGAATACGGCTTGCCGAGAAAATGATGGGCGGTGTCGATGTCGCCCTCGAGCAATGCCTTTCGTATCTTCGAGGAGCTGACGCCCACGTGGTCAACCTCTTGTTTGGGAATCTCTTCCACCTCAAATCCATAGGTGGGGGCATTTACTTTCAGTTGCTCAAAACTTCCCTCGCGGTTTTTTCCAAACCGATGATCGTAGCCAATCACCAACTTGCGCGTACCCAGTTTGTTCACCAAAATGCCGGTGATGAAGGCTTGAGACGAAATCGAGGAAAACTCTTTGGTAAACGGAATACGCAACAGGTGTTGCACTCCCTGTTCTTTCAAGAGGGCGGCTTTTTCTTCAAATGTATTCAACAGCCGCAAGTCTTGCTCTTCGGGGTTAAGCACCAGGCGGGGATGGGGCCAGTACGTAATCACCACGGTTTCGCCCTGGTGCCGGTGGGCCGTTTCGCGCAGCCGTTTTAAAATCGTCTGATGCCCCACATGTACGCCATCAAACGTGCCCGAGGTGACCACCGCGTATGCCAGAGGCTGAAAATCGTCTATCGAGTAGTAAATCTTCATGGCGTGATCTGCTCAATCTCTAACGCGTCTGCCAGGTGATAGTTCCCGATGCGCGTGCGGCACAAGGACGACAGGTAAGCCCCTACGCCCAGCGCTTGGCCAAAGTCGTGCGCCAGGCTGCGGATGTAAGTGCCTTTGGAACACACCACCCGAAAGCTGACCGAGGGCAGTTCGATTTGGGTGATTTCAAATACGCGCACTTCCACCGTGCGCGGCTCCAGGCCGGCCTCCTGACCCTTTCGGGCCAGTGTGTAGGCACGCGTACCATTGACCTTGATGGCGGAATGGGCGGGCGGCACTTGCTGTATCGCTCCGGTAAAACGGGCCGCCAGGGGTATTAGCTGCTCGGGTGTCAGGTGCGAGGTATCTACGGGCTGGCTTGGTTGGGTTTCCAAGTCATACGAAGGGGTGGTTTGCCCTAAGACAAACGTGCCTGTGTATTCTTTTTCCAAGCCCATGAACGTGTTGATGTCTTTGCATTTTTTTCCGGTGCAAATGATCAAAAGTCCGGTGGCCAGCGGGTCCAGCGTGCCGGCATGGCCGATTCTTTTTTGCTTTAGACGGTAGCGCAATTTGTTCACCACGTCAAACGAAGTCCACTCCAGAGGCTTATTGACCAGCAAGACGCGATCGGGTGTTTCCATGGGGCTTTATACAACCGAGAGTTGGACGCCCAGGTAATACAGGATCAGGATGGCACCCCCCACGGCAATACGGTAATACCCAAACCAGCGAAAGCCGTGTCGCGTGATAAATCCGATGAACGATTTGATGGCGATGAGTGCTACCCCAAACGCCACTGCGTTGCCCAGCGCAAGTAGCGTGAGCTGTTCGGAGCCAAACGAGTGGCCGTCTCCGATGTATTGATAAAGCTTGTACGCGGTGGCGGCAAACATGGTGGGCACGGCCAAAAAAAAGGAAAACTCGGCAGCCGCTTTTTTGCTCATGCCTTGTGCCAGCCCGCCAATGATGGTGGCAGCCGACCGCGAAACGCCCGGCACCAACGCCAGGGTTTGAAACAGTCCGATCTTGAAGGCAACCGGCACCGTGACGTCATCCGCGGGATACTCGTCTCGCTGACCAAAGAGCCGATCCATCCACACAAAAAACACCCCCCCGGCCACCAGCATGTAGGCCACCACGTCCACGCGCTCCAATAAATTGTCGATGTGGTCACCCAACAGCAAGCCCGCCACCGCTGCGGGCACAAAGGCTACCAGCAACTTGACATAAAAGCCCAGCGATTTAAAAAACTGCCGGGCATACAACACCACCACGGATAAGATGGCACCCAGCTGGATGCAGACCGTGAATGTTTTGGTAAACGGATCTTGTGCGATATTCATCACGGAAGAAGCAATGATCATGTGCCCGGTGGACGACACGGGCAAATACTCGGTGAGCCCCTCCACAATGGCCAGGACAATCGCTTCGCCAACCGACATGAATTATTTTTTTTCTTCTTTTGGCGAATACACAATCGCAACGATTTCAATGATGAACCCGGCCATGGCCACGATGGGGCCGAGCGTCAATCCCAAAAAGCCAAAGCCGTAGGGTTCTTTGTCGATGGACATGATGACAAAACCCAGGGCGAGTACCACCAGGCCCGCAATCATCAACTGATAATTTCTTTTTCCAAACGGAAGCTTGCTCATGATCAATAAAGTTCGTCCAATGAAAGTTGTAAGTATTTGTATACCGCCCGGTACGTGCCGGCCACGGCAATCACCACGCCACTGACCAGCAGGCCAGAAAACAGAATGACCAATCGCTCGGTATTTTGGATTTGGCGTATATCTTCGATCTGATTGTCGGCCAACACCAACAACCCAATGAGTGTCATGGAGGCAAGCACCCCGGCCAGCAGGCCGTGGAACGCGGCCCGCCCTAAAAAAGGACGTTGGATAAACCAATCGCGGGCGCCCACCAATTGCATGCTTCGGATCAGAAAGCGTTGTGAAAAAAGTGCCAGCCGCAGGGTATTGTTGATGAGCAGGATTACGGTGATCAACAACAGCACCGCCATCCCCAACAGCACCAGCCCAATTTTGGTCACGTTTTGGTTAATGGAGTCGATCAGGTTTTCGATGTAAAAGGCTTCAAAAACGCCTGGCATTTTCTCCAACTCCTTTTTGATTTCCGCCAGCTTGGCTTTGTCGTGGTAGGCGGGGTCAAGATTCACCAGATAGGCATCGCGCAGCGGGTTTTCGCCCAGCAGTTTTTTAAAGTCTTCGCCTGTTTCTTTAATGAATTGTTTGGCGGCCTCCTCCTTGGAAATAAACTGGAGCGTACTTCCCTTCACCACAAACGGTTTGGCGGCCAGGGCCTTTTCCAGTTTTTTACGGTCGTTGTCGGTGAGCTGGCTTTTCAGGTAGACTTGCACTTTGACATTCTCCCGCACCACCCGCTCCAACTCCTTGGAGTAAATCAACAGGCAGCCAAAGGCCCCGATGAACGTGAGCACTAGCGTGATGCTCAATACCACGCTGACATACGGATAACTTCCCAGCTTTTTTTTTCGGACTTTGAATTTTACCGGCTCTGGCATGGGCAACAAAGATAGCGAAAGCAGCGGTTTTCTGGTGCTTTTGACAAGCTGCCCAAACAAAAAGCCCCTTCCTGTGCCGAAGACAGGAGGGGGCTCAAATGGACGTTAGCGGTTATTGGCGATAGGCTTTAAGCAAGCGCAACAGCGTAGGGTCGGTAATGGCCTTTAGCTCGGTGATTTTGATTTGGCGCTCATCCAGCAGGTAGTAGTTGTTTTTGTGGAACAAGAAAAGCGCGTGGCTGTCGCCATTCACTTCCAAAATCTCATACAAGCTCTTATCGAACGAGCCGTACAGGATCAACTTGCCGCTGGCGAATTGGTAGTGGAAGTTGTACTTCTTCAACGAGCTGTCGGTCTCCACTTCCATTTGGGCAGCCCTTACCGCGGGTGCATTCAGGGTGGCAGCATCGGTCTGTGTGGTTTCACTGCCCACCTCATCGGATGGATCCAGCACATTCAAGGTGGGTTTTTCGGCCGCCTTTGTTTCCGCTCCGGGCTTCTCTTGGGGTTGGGCTTTGGAGGTTTGCGGGGCCTTGGCGACCACTTCGTCCGTTACCTGGGTTTGTTCCGGGTCAGCCGTTGCCCCGGTGGGCTGCGTTGCCTCGGGTTGAATTTGAGGCGTGGTTTGAACGGATTCGGTAAGCGTTTCCGTCACCGGGGTCGTTTGGCTGTCGCGCACCACCGCGAAATAAAGCCCGGTGATGACCGTTCCGGTGGCCACCACCCCGGCCGCCCATTTCAAGGCATACGAGCTGCTTCCGGATACCGAAGGCACGGACACGTTGTTCAACCGGGCCTTGAGCTCGGCTCTGCGGGCCGCCCGTACCCCTTCGATGAGGGTGCGTTGGGTGGTCACCTCGCGGGTCAGCGCGGGGTCTTGCGCCAGGCGCTGTTCAAAATCAGCCTGGTCGGCAGCGCTCAACTTGCCGGTCAGGTAGTCATCTATTTTTTCAATGTTTTCCATGCGCGTGTCAATCTAAAAAATCCTGTGCGCTGTACTGCGCTTTCACCAATTCATCCAACTTTTGCTTGCACTTGTATTTTTTGGTTTTGGCCGTGTCGGTGTTGGCAAAGCCCAGTTGGTCGGCAATGTCCTGCATCGACAGCTCATCAAAGTAATACATGGTCAATACCTTGCGGCACGTATCGCCCAGTTGGCTCAGGCATTTGGCAATGATCTTTTCCCGTTCGGGTGTGTCCATGTCCATCTGCTCGGCTGAGTCTTTCTCCTCACTGGATAGGCGTTTCTTCCGATCCAATTCTTTGCGCCAGAGGTTTTGGCAGATACTGTAAATGTAGGTGCTCATTTTGGAGGTGAGCACCAGATTTCCAGATCGGGCCTTTTGCCAAAACACCACCAGGGCATCTTGGTACACATCGCGGGCTTCGTCTTCGGTGCCACTGTTGGTGATCACCAACTTGGTCATCATCCGGTAGTACTTTTTATAAACCAGCTCCAGTGCTTTTTCGTCTCCTTGGCGGATGCGCTCAAACACGTCCCCTTCGTTAAACTGCCCTACGGACTTGAATACACGCAATGCCACTTCTGGTAACCTTTAGGTATGGTGAACGGGAATTTCTGCTGGTCGAAAGTTCGTTATTTTCCGTTGGAATGACGGAGCCATGTTTGAGTACGGAAAAACGGCCCCACGTAACCCCTCAACTTTAGATTGTTTCCCTCCAGCCAAATCTTGCATCGGTACACTTCGCCTTTTTCGGGGTCCAGCACAGTACCCTGGGCCCATTCGGTGCCCGAGCGGGAGAGGCCCCGGATAATTTCCATGCCCAAAATGGGTTTTTGAAACCGGTCGTCCGCGGGGGCGCACTGTGCGCACACGGGGTTCGGATCATCGCCAGGCTTGGGAAATATCTGCACCACGGTGCCAAAAAGCCGGCCGTTGCGTTCGGTAATTTCCACCACGGATTTGACTTCGTTGGTTTGGTCGTCTACACTTTTCCATAGCCCCGTCACTTGCGCTTGCGCGGAAAGAGAAATGAACATCAACAGTGCAATGCGTGAAATCATCTTGGTTTTTTTGGTTAGCGATAAACTAAAAACCCCGCAGCAGGCTGCAGGGTTTTTAGAATCAAACTACTTTTTGGGTCTATTATTTTTCTGCCTTGGGGGCCGGGGTGTTAACCACCTCGATTTTCGCTTTTTCAGCAGGCATGGGTTGCTGCGTGGCATTGGCATCGTCTTTTTGAACCAAGAAGGGGGCAATCACTAACGCCACCACCGACATCAACTTGAGCAAAATATTCAGCGATGGGCCCGAAGTGTCTTTGAATGGATCGCCCACGGTGTCGCCCACTACGGCTGCCTTGTGCGGTTCCGACTTCTTGAAATACTTCTGGCCGTTGATCTCCACACCTTCTTCAAAGCTCTTCTTGGCGTTGTCCCAGGCGCCACCGGCATTGGATTGGAAAATCGCCATCAGTACGCCCGACACGGTAACACCCGCCAGCATACCGCCCAACGACTCTACCCCAAACCCGGGCAAAAAGGCGATGACTACCGGCACGATAACCGCCATCAGGCCGGGTACTACCATTTCGCGGAGGGCGGCTTTGGTGGATATCTCCACGCACTTGCCATACTCGGCTTTGCCGTCCGCCTCGTGGAATATTTTCTGGTCTTCGGCCGACCATTCGCTCATCTCTTTGTCGCCATTTTTCCGCATGACGGCCAGGGCCGCCTTGAGTGCCGGGATGTCGCTGAATTGCCTGCGCACCTCTTCAATCATCGACATGGCTGCGCGCCCTACTGCGCCCATGGCCAGGGCTGAGAAAACAAACGGCAGCATGCCGCCAATGAATAAGCCCGCCATCACATTGGCTTTCGAAACGTCAATGGTTTTCAGGTTGGCCGTGGTCATAAACGCACCAAACAGCGCCAGGGCAGTCAATGCTGCAGAGGCAATGGCAAAACCTTTACCGATGGCAGCGGTCGTGTTTCCTACCGCATCCAGTTTGTCTGTGCGCGAGCGCACCTCTTTGGGAAGCTCGGACATCTCAGCCACACCGCCCGCATTGTCGGAAATGGGCCCGTAGGCATCTACCGCCAGTTGAATGCCCAGGTTGGAAAGCATCCCTACGGCAGCAATGGCAATACCGTACAAGCCGCCAAAGTGGAACGCACCGATGATGGACACCGCGATGATGATGATGGGCCACATGGTGGACATCATGCCCACGCCCAAGCCCGCAATGATGTTGGTGGCCGCCCCGGTGGACGATTGACGAACGATGGACAACACAGGCTTTTTGCCCATGCCGGTATAGTACTCCGTAATCAACCCGATCACCACGCCACCAACCAAGCCGATGACCGTGGCAAAAAAGATACCCGTTGAGGTATAAAGTGTGTATTCGCCATTGCTGTTATACAGCGGATCGTTGTACTGCCATGTTTCCGGCAGCATGCCTTTGATGATAAACCACGAAGCTACGATCATGATCAGCGAGGAGATGATCTCCCCCGCGTTGAGCGCTTTCTGCGGATCGCCCCCTTCCTTTACACGCACGAAGAAGGTTCCCAAAAACGACATGATGATGCCCACACCGGCCAATGCCAACGGCAACAGAACCGGGGAGAGACCATTGCCAAAGGCATCGCCTGCAAATTCGGGCAGCGCGAAGAAGGCCGCGCCCAACACCATGGTACCCACAATGGAGCCCACATACGATTCAAACAGATCGGCCCCCATGCCGGCCACATCGCCCACGTTGTCGCCCACGTTATCGGCAATGGTGGCCGGGTTTAGCGGATGGTCTTCCGGGATACCGGCTTCTACTTTTCCGACCAGGTCCGCGCCCACGTCAGCGGCCTTCGTATAGATACCCCCGCCCACGCGCGCAAACAAGGCGATGGAAGAAGCACCAAACGAGAAACCGGTAAGCACGGTCAATATCTGGTTGATGTTGTCAAACTGGTTTTGATAAATGATGAATAGCACGCTGAGGCCCAATACGCCCAAACCAACTACGCCCATGCCCATGACGGAACCGCCTGTGAAGGCAACTTCCAACGCCTTGCCCAGGCTGGTGCGGGCTGCGTTGGTGGTGCGTACGTTGGCTTTGGTGGCCACGCGCATGCCGATGAACCCGGCCAGCGCGGAACAGAACGCGCCCAACACAAACGAGAGACCCACCAACGGAGACGAGGTCTCGCTGTTGGCCGTGAACGCCAGCAACAAGGCTACGCACACCACGAATATGCTCAAGATTTTGTACTCGGCCTTCAAGAAGGCCATGGCTCCTTCGGCAATGTGGCCGGCTATTTTTTTCATCTTGTCCGTGCCCGCGTCTTGTTTGTTGATCCAGGCACTTTTCCAGAGCACATACAGCAAGCCCAAAAGACCGAAAACGGGCATTGCATACAGTAGATTTTGCATAACAGGTTGATGTTTGATTGAACCAAATGCCCGACCTTTTCGGGCACGCTTTTTTTTAAGTCGCGCAAAGATAGAAGAACCGCGTAAACCCGCAAAACGGGCGTAAAAAGCAAAAAAAGAGGCTTTTTACTCGGCCGCGAGCTTTTCGAGATAGATGCGGAAACGCGCCCGCCCAAAATCGGTGGTGCCCACTTCCCGTTGCACCACACGCCCTGCTTTATCGATGATAAAGGTGGTGGGGATGGACGGTACATTCAACTGCTCGGGCAGGTAGCCAAATGGCATGTACACGGGAAAGGTAAACCCTTTTTTTGCGATGTATGCGCGCACCTTTTCCTTGTCTTCGCTGCGGTCGATGGAAAGAATGACAAAGGCCACATGCGGGTTTTGGGCCAGCTCGCTGTACAGCTTTTGAATGGAGGGCATCTCCACGCGGCAAGGGCCGCACCAGGTGGCCCACAGATTCACAAACACGACTTTGCCCTTTAGTTCCGAGGCCTGGCGCGTGTTGCCTTGCAGATCCTGCAACGCGAAGCCAAAGTCAAAATCGGCAGGGGCCTCGGTGGGCGCATCCGTAGAGGCGGCCAGCAGGCCCGTTTTCATGACGGCCGACTGCGCGTAATACTGGACATCGTCCAGCTGCCCGGTCAGCAGCAAAACGGCCATCAGCATGCCGGCCGATACCAGTGGCTTAATCCATTGAAAAAGAACCATTAGGCGTTGCACTTTGGCGTGGTTATTGTCCACTCACCCGGCAAAGTAACGCGAAAATCCTAACTTCGCACATCACTGACCACCCCATGAACCTACCAAAGTACGCCTGCGTGCTGATTTGTGTTTTGATGTCGTTGGCAAGCCACGCCCAAAAGGTGAAATACAAAGACATTTTGTACTTGCTCAAATCCAAACAATACGAGCAGGCCGAGCCCTTTTTGAAAAAGCACCTGGCCGAAACCAAATCCAAGCCCAATCCCAACGCCCTGCTTTTTATGGGTTTTGTGTACCAGGACAAAGCCGAGAAAACGGACTATCTGAAAAACACCGATGTGTTGTTGCTCAACAGCGACTCGGCCCTTTTTTTCCTGGACAAGGCATTCAAGACCATCACCGAAAGGGACCTGCGCGATGAGGAAGAGTACGGCATGTACTCGCGCAGGGATTTGCGCACCGGCAAATTTGAAATCAAGCTTTCGGATGTGCAGTTTGACCTGGAAACGCGCATGAAGGCCATCAAAGAGCGCAAGGAAAAAGTAAAAATGGCGAAAAGTTTTTTTGTGGATGCCCTGGCACAATACGGCCGAGCCGAAAAACAATACGCAGCGGTGCAGGCTGCCTATGCCAGCGACCAGGAGCTCTTTTTGCGCGCGGACGAAGGGTTGATCCAGAAGCTGAAAAACCTATCGCTCACGTTTGACTCGGCCTCCGCCACGTTCTCCCATTTCCGGTCGTCCAACCAGGCGCTGGGCAAAACGGGCTATAACCAGGCGTTGGACCTGCGCGAAGTGCGCAATTTCAAAACCGATGGGAGCGAACCTGCAGATTTTTACAAAGACAACGTGCGCGCGTGGGACTACAAGCGCTGGGCCGAGGGAGTGGCAACGATGATTACCAAAGAGATTTTTCCCATGCGCGAAAACCTGGTGAGCTATGACATCGAAATCAATAAACTGCGCGATAAGGTGAAGCGTGATTCGGTTTCGGTGCGCAACGACCTGACCAAGCTCGTTGATCGCTTGCTGCTGGATCAACTCAAGAAATACGACCCCACACCGATGCCCATGGCCGTGTTCAGAATGAAAGTGGCCGAGTTGGAGTATGCCAATGAGAAAGTCGAGCACCGTCCTTACCGCGACTCGGCCGATGTGCCGCTGCACATCAGTCATTTGAAGAGCGAGTTGGCGGTACTCCACAGGCTGGATAGCGTCACCCAACGGCTCGGCTCCCTGCCTTTTGCAGAGGCCGAAAAAGATTATGCGCACTTTATCACCCATGCCTACGGTACGGCCTCGGTGCTCAAGAGCTTGATCCACACCACGCATGAGTTTGCCCAACGCGAAAAAAGCAAGTTGTCGGGGCAGTTGGAGCGCACCGAGAAAGCCTTGATTTGGATCGTAGACAAGACCGACTCGATCCCGCTGGTGCCAGACGCCCGCTACACGCAAAAACACATGCCCTTGTTGATTGCTGACAACCAATTTACTACCGGGCTCACGTTTGTCGATTCGCTCGCCACGGGCTACTTCTACACGATACAGCCTTCGCGCAAGCCCGATGTGCACGCCAAGTTTCAGATCGATAAAAAGAATTTCACCAAACGCAACCTGCCGGTGTTGAAAGCGCTGGCCACGGCCGATGCCAAAAAGCTGGTGTACTTTACCGCCATCTATTCCGAAGCCAAAGTGGGGGAGAAGTACCCCGTAACAGTAGCCAAAATCTATCGGTCGGATGGCTTGGCGTGGGCCATGAATTACCTGTTCGATGCCCTCCCGACTGAACTGACCTTCCGTGCCGACAGCGGGGAGCTCTCCGTGAAGACCACCCACGCCAACGGAGAAAATTCAGTGGTGGTAATCGACAAGAGCGGAAAGAAAGTTCAGTAAGCCGCGCTCAAGGAAGCACCCTGCCTAACATAAAAAAACCCGCACTTGGCGGGTTTTTTTATTGTGTGAGCAGCGTTTTACTTCTTTTTCTTCTTGGCATTAACGGCCTTCTTCACGCTTTTTTTCGCCTTTGCCTTCACGACTTTGCGAGTCGCTTTTTTTGCTGCCTTGACGGACTTCTTGATTGTCTTTTTCACTGCTTTTTTGGCTGCTTTCTTCACCGTTTTGCGGGCCGCTTTGGCAGGCTTCTTTTTGGCTGCTTTTTTCACCACCGCGGTTTTTTTCTTTGGCGCTGCTTTGGCCGCGGGCTTGCCGGCCGCCTTTGGCCCTTTGCCCATCGCGTTCAGTGCAGACCCTGCCTTGAACCACTCAATCTGGTTTTTATTGTAGGTGTGATTCACCTGAATGCTTTCCGTGGTGCCATCGCTGTGGTGGATAACCATCAGCAGCGGTTTTTCGGGGGCAAACGAAGTGAGCCCGACAATGTCAAACACATCGTCTTCTTTGATCTTGTTGTAATCGTCTTTGTTGGCAAATGTGAGGGCCAACATGCCTTGTTTCTTCAAGTTGGTTTCATGGATGCGGGCAAACGACTTTACCAAAATGGCGCGCACGCCCAGGTGGCGCGGCTCCATGGCGGCATGTTCGCGTGATGACCCCTCGCCATAGTTTTCATCGCCCACCACAATCGAACCGATGCCTTGCGCCTTGTAAGCGCGCTGCACCCGGGGTACTTCGTCATACTGGCCGGTCAGGCTATTTTTGACGCTGTTGGTCTTTTCGTTGAAGTAGTTGGTGGCACCGATCAATAAGTTGTTGGAGATGTTGTCTAAGTGGCCGCGATACTTCAACCATTTGCCGGCCATGGAAATGTGGTCGGTTGTACATTTTCCTTTCGCCTTGATGAGCAACCGCAGCCGCTTCAGGTCGGTGCCTTCCCACGGTTTGAAGGGCTCCAGCAATTGCAAACGGTCTGAGTCAGGGCTTACTTTCACCACCACCTTGCTTCCGTCTTTGGCCGGGCCAATGTAGCCGGGGTCTTTGACGTCAAAGCCTTTGGTGGGCAATTCATCGCCTGTGGGAGGGTCGAGTTTCACCTGTTGTCCCTGTTCGTTGGTCAGGTAGTCGGTGATCGGGTTAAAACCCAGATCGCCCGCGATGGCGAGGGCCGTCACCAATTCAGGCGAGCCGACAAAAGCAAAGGTGTTGGGGTTGCCATCGTTGCGGCTCTGGAAGTTGCGGTTGAAGGAGTGAACGATGGTATTCTTTTCTTTTTTCTCCGAACCCATGCGGCTCCACATGCCGATGCACGGGCCACAGGCGTTGGCAAACACCTTGGCTCCGATCTTATCAAACGTGTCGATAAAACCGTCACGCTCAATGGTATAGCGTACTTGTTCTGAACCGGGGGTTATGGTGAATTCGGCCTTTGTTTTAAGACCCTTGTCCGCTACTTGTTTGGCCAGCGAGGCCGCGCGCGAGATGTCCTCGTAGGACGAGTTGGTGCAGGAACCGATCAATCCTACTTCTATTTTGGTGGGCCAGCCATTTTTGGCGGCCTCTTCTTTCAATTTCGAAATGGGCGTGGCCAAATCGGGCGTAAAGGGCCCGTTGAGGTGGGGCTCCAGTTCCGACAGGTTTATTTCGATCAGTTGGTCAAAATACTGCTCCGGATGGGCATATACGTCCGGGTCGGCCGTCAGGTGCTCTTTGATCTTGTTGGCCATGCGGGCCACTTCGGCCCGGCCCGTGGCAATGAGGTAGCGCTCCATGGAGGCATCGTAACCAAAGGTGGAGGTGGTAGCACCGATTTCCGCGCCCATGTTGCAAATGGTGCCCTTGCCGGTGCAGCTCATGGAGGTAGCCCCTTCGCCAAAGTATTCCACAATGGCACCCGTACCGCCTTTTACGGTAAGGATGCCGGCCACTTTCAGTATCACGTCTTTGGCGGATGTCCAGCCGTTGAGTTTGCCTGTCAGCTTTACGCCAATGAGTTTGGGGAATTTCAGTTCCCAAGCCATGCCCGCCATGACGTCAACCGCATCGGCACCGCCCACGCCTATGGCAACCATGCCCAGGCCTCCGGCATTTACCGTATGCGAGTCCGTGCCGATCATCATACCCCCGGGGAAGGCGTAGTTTTCGAGCACCACCTGATGGATGATGCCTGCCCCGGGCTTCCAAAAGCCGATGCCATATTTGTTGGATACCGAAGCCAAAAAGTCAAAAACCTCCTTGCTTTCGGCATTGGCCGCAGTAAGATCATCTTTGGCCCCCGTTTTGGCCACGATCAGGTGGTCGCAATGGACGGTGGAAGGGACGGCTACCTTGGGGCGGCCTGCCGACATGAACTGGAGCAGGGCCATTTGGGCGGTGGCATCTTGCATGGCCACGCGGTCCGGGGCAAAATCGACATACGATTTGCCGCGGCCAAAAGCCTCCAGTTTTTGGTCGTTGTGAAGGTGACTGTAAAGTATTTTCTCGGAAAGCGTGAGGGGTTTGCCTACTGCTTTGCGAGCCTTGGCAATGCGGCCGGGCATGGCGGCATACACCTTTTTGATCATGTCTAAATCGAATACCATAAGGCAGTCTGTAGCTTGGTTTTAAGATCGCTAAACTACTAAAAAAGTGAAGGGAAAAACCATCCCGTGTCGCCTTTTTTGAGTCAGGCACGCATCCGTGGAAGTTGGTACACGTGGCAGTGGTCTTCGCCAAATCGCTGGAGACGCACAAATACAAAGCCCAGTCGCTCATAAAAGCGGATGGCGCGCGTGTTGGAGGTGAGCGGGTCGATCAGGATGGTGTGCACGGTGGGGTCCGAGAAACAACGCTCGATGGCCCATTGCATCAGGTGGGTGCCATAGCCTTTTCCGAGAAAGTCCGCCTCGCCAATCCAGATGTCAATGGCGCGATACCCTGCTGCAATATCGCCCCAATAGTGGGATTCTTCCTGCTGAGGATCAATGATTTGGATAAAGCCGATGGGCGTTTGGGCGGCCAGCGCGAGCCACTGTTCGCGCCAGGCGACCGTGCGTGCCAACTCCACGCCCCAGTTCCAGTCATCGTGCGGGTCGCTTTCAATCACATGCGCCTGCTCGTCCCACCGCTCAAGGAGGTCTTGGTGCGCAGGGGCAGCCGGGATGAAGGTTACGTCCGTCAATCGAGGGGTTGCAGTGTAAGCCGGTATTGATCGTAGGAAGCGGTAGCCCATGCCTTTGTCAGGATGATCTCTTCGCCTTGGCGGCTGAGGGCGTATTCCCCGGACAAGATCAAAGACCAATCAAAATCAGCAGTCCAGAAGCATTCGTTCGTGAACGTAGCCGTGGTGCTGGTGGCCTGAATGGTACCCCGGCAGATGGCCGGATAGCGAGGGGTATTGCTGCCGCCCTCGAAGTTGTGGCCGGAGAAGGTAAGCGTGACGGAAGCAGGTGCGAAATCAGCGTAGGGGCTTGAGCGAATAAACGTACCTGTGTACGTGCCATTGCTGAACGCGGTGCTCGCTTCGTCTTCCACACAGGTTGCTTGCACGAGTGTCAGAAGCAGAAACAACGCGCCTGCCTTTATTGCCATCGGTTTCATATCCATGTGTTTTTCTGTTTGGACACGGACGATCGCCTAAAGGTTGGGATTACTTGCGCTTCACTACGCGCTCTACTGCCGCTACGATATTCTCGGTCCCCAAACCGTACTTCTTCAGCAATTGAGTCGGTGTGCCGCTTTCGCCAAAAGAGTCATTTACGGCTACCATTTCCAGCGGGGTGGGACGGAAGCGGGCCAACACTTGAGAAACCGCATCGCCCAGGCCTCCGTTCATCTGGTGTTCTTCGGCCGTCACCACGCAGCGGGTTTTATTCACCGATTCCAGAATGGCTTCGACATCCAGCGGTTTGATCGTGTGCACGTTGATTACTTCGGCCGAGATTCCTTTTTCGGCCAGGGCCGCTTCGGCTTCGATGGCACTCCACACCAAGTGGCCGCAAGCAAAAATGGTCACGTCTGTTCCTTCAATCATTTTGTCCGCTTTGCCAATGACAAAGGGCCTGTCGGCCGCGGTGAAGACGGGCCAACTGGGGCGGCCAAAGCGCAGGTAGGCCGGGCCTACGTGGTTCCCGAGCGCCAGGGTGGCAGCCTTCGTTTGGTGGTAGTCGCACGGCACAATCACGGTCATGCCGGGCAGCATGCGCATCATCCCGATGTCTTCGAGTATTTGATGGGTGGCACCGTCTTCGCCCAATGTCAAACCCGCGTGGGACGCACAGATCTTCACATTTTTACCTGAGTAAGCGATTGATTGGCGGATTTGGTCATAGACGCGACCCGTGGAAAAATTGGCGAACGTGCCCGTGAAGGGAATCTTGCCGCCAATGGTCATGCCTGCCGCCAGGCCCATCATGTTGGCCTCGGCAATGCCTACTTGAAAGAAGCGCTGGGGAAACTCTTTTTTGAAGGCATCCATCTTGAGCGAGCCCGTGAGATCCGCGCACAGGGCCACCACATTTGGATTTTGTTTGCCGAGTTCATGCAGCCCTGCGCCAAAGCCCGAGCGTGTGTCTTTCTTTTCGGTGAAGGTGTAGTGAGTCATGAGAAACGTAAAAGTGTTAATGTTCGGTTAAAGCCTGCGCCACGCGTAACACGAAGAAGCGGGCCGCGTACGTAGGCACATGAAATCTTCGAACCTCTCGCGCACGGACAAGCGGCTATTGTTTTGGTTGATCGTAACGTTGTTGATGGCCATCCTTCCGTGGTTCGTGGCATAGCTTAGCGAGGGCCTCAATAGTCCCCCAGCGTTTCTTCCAACTGTGCCAGGGCACGCTTCAATTCGTCATCGTTGGGGGCCACGCCATGCCATTTGTGGGAGCCCATCATGTAGTCTACCCCAAAGCCCATTTCGGTGCGCATCAAATTCAAAATAGGCACCCCCTGGCCGGTCAGGTTTTTCGCTTTCTCCAGTGTGGCTACCACCTCTTCCATCTTATTTCCCTGGCTCTCGATCACGCGCCAGCCAAAGGATTGCCATTTAGCTTTGAGGTCTTTGAGGTCCAGCACGTCTTTCAGCGAGCCGTCAATCTGCTGGCCGTTGTAGTCGATGGTGGCTATGACGTTGTCAATCTGGTTGTGCGCGGCATACATGGCGGCTTCCCAAATCTGTCCTTCTTGCTGCTCGCCATCGCCCATCAGCACGTATACCAAGTGACCATCGCCATTGAGTTTTTTTGCCTGCGCGGCACCCAGCGCCACCGACAGTCCTTGTCCTAAGGATCCCGATGCCACCCGTACCCCGGGCAGATCCTCATGGGTGGTGGGGTGGCCTTGCAGGCGCGAGTCGATTTTCCGGAAGGTGGCCAACTCCTTCAAATCAAAGTAGCCGGCCCGCGCCAGGGTGGCATAGAAAACGGGCGAGATGTGCCCATTGGAGAGAAAAAACAGGTCTTCGTTTCGGCCTTCCATGGTGAAGGCAGTGTTGTGCTTCATGGCGTGGAAGTACAAGGCCACAAAAAAATCTGTACAACCGAGCGATCCGCCCGGGTGCCCGCTCTGGCAGGCATGTACCATGCGCACAATGTCTCTTCGAATTTGGGTAGCTGTCTTTTTGAGAAGTTCAAGGTTGGCCATAGAAAAAGGAAAGTGCGAAGTAACTAAAAAAAGAACGAACAGGGCCGTTGTTTTTTTCCTTTTTGCCGCATGCATGCCGCTACGCACGGGCACCCACTGCACACGCGCGGGGCCATCGTTCTCCCAACAACTACTTTTTCTTTTTTACGGCTTTTTTCACCACTGCTTTGGTCGACTTCTTCGCGGCTTTTTTCACCACCGGTTTTTTCGCGGAAGCTCCCTTGGCTTTTGGCCGAGCGAACTTGATGGCGGCAGGGGCTCCACCTAAAATCTGCGCTGCGTGATTTTTGGTGTCTACCTTTTCGATCACCTCGGCTATTACCCCGCGTTCATCGATGACATACGTCACGCGTGCGGTGCCCATGTACTCGCGCCCATACATCGATTTTTTCACCCACGTGCCATACGCTTCGTGCAACGTGCGGTGAGTATCCGCCAGCAGGCGAAAAGGCAGTTTTTCTTTCGCAATAAACTTTTGATGGCTGCGCTGGTCATCGGTGCTCACGCCCAACACTACAAAGCCTGCCTTGAGCAAGGCTTGGTAGTTGTCGCGCAAGCTGCACGCCTCGGCTGTACAGCCGGGGGTCATGTCTTTCGGATAAAAATACAGGACTACTTTTTTGCCTTTCAGATCGGAAAGACGCACGATGTTGCCGTTCTCATCGTTGGCGGCAAATGCGGGTGCGGGGGTGCCTACTGCCAGTGCCATGGGTTAGGGAATTTGTTGTTGATAGGTGTTCGTGTTGCCGGCCCGGTCGGTTACCCGCAAAATAAATTCGCCTTTGAGCGGCCGTTTGTCTTTGCGTTGCGACTGCACGATGCCGGTTTTGTAATCATAGGACATTAACAGCCACTCGCCATTTATGTTTGCCTCGTACTTCGCAATGCCCGAGAGGTTGTCGCGTATGCGGAAGCGGGCTGAAGCGGGGGTGCAGCGGATGCGGTAGACGGTAGGCGGGATGCTGTCTTCCAAGATGGTAAAGTTGCCCCAGTCGCGCGTGTCAAACGTCACGTATCCGTTTTCGAAAGTTCCGCCCCGGTATTCGTACGCACCCGAGCCGAGATAGACGGCCGCCTTCGGGCCATACGACCTCTCAGTTTTCAGTTTGACTTTTACTTCGCTTTGCAAGGGGCTGAGGGACGTGCCCACGGTGAAGACTTCAGCCGCTTCGGACGTACGCTTAGCCAAGGGTAAGTAAAGCGTATCGTACAAGGAATTCGGACGGAACGAAATCTCGGCCCAATCGGAATAAAACGTGTAGGCCAGGCCGGGCGGTACCAACCCTGCGAAGTGGGTGGCCACGCTCGCGTGCGGGGCGGCCACGGAGTCCGGCAGGTGTTTGCGTAAGTCGATCAGGAACACCTGCCGCTGGGCACTGTAGTAGGCCGCGTGGGCCGTGTGCATGCTGCCCTTTTCGTAAAGGGTGATGGTGCGCGCGGTATCGCCAGGCGTGGGCTTCACCGAAACAATCAAGGTGTTGTTGATCACATCCGTCTCCATGGCGTTGGCCATGGGTTCCAGCGTGTTCACCTGTTTTGTCGGTGGGGTAGGCTTCAGCCGAAAGCTGACCCGGCTTTGGTTGCCGGCTGCGTCCGTCAGGGTTGCCTTGAAATACACAGGTTCGGCCCCCACCGTTACCACACCGCCTGTCAGCGAGGGGTCGTAGAAGGGAAGCGCATTGCCATCATCTACGTACAATTTGTTGAATCGTGTGCCCTTGCTCTTCAAGGTTTTGTAGTCCATCACGGCCAGGATCTGACGGGTCGTTTGGAAATTGATGGTTTCAATTTTCTGTTCAAACACTTTCTGCTCGTTGGCGCGCAGCTCTATGTGGTTGATGCCACAGCGGAAGTGTGCGGCATCTACTTTGTCGTGTGCAAGCAGTTCCACCGCAATGCGGCCGTGCGCCAAAATGGGCTGGCTCAGCACATACCCATTTCCTTCGCGGACGAGGTAAAATTCAAAGCGGCCGAAGCGGTCGTTGATGCGCGCGCGGGCATCCAGCGTACGCAGGGCAATTTTTTGGGCGATGGGTGCCCGGTTGTCGTTGATTTCTTTGAAGCCGAAGCGAAGCGGGTTGATGGCTTCGTTTTTTTCGTTGCGGATTTCAAAATGTAAGTGCGGGCCGTTGGAGCCACCCGTATTGCCCGACAGGCCGATGGTATCGCCTGCGTTGACTTTGAACGCGCCCCGCTCGGGCGTTAAATCGATTTCAAAAGACTTGCGTTCGTATTGCTTTTCCAACACGTGTTTGGCAATGGCTCCCTTGAATTGGTCTAAATGCCCGTACACGGTGGTTTGCCCATTGGGGTGGGCTATGTACAACACGTTTCCATAGCCAAAGGCGCTGGATGTTACCCGGGAAACATACCCTTCGGCTGCGGCCAAAATGGGTAAGCCCACCCTGTTTTGCGTGCGGATGTCTATGCCTGCATGGAAGTGGTTTGAGCGCAACTCGCCCATGGTGCCCGCCAGTTGGTTGGGCTGCCCGGGGTTGAAGGGGAAGCGGTATGTGACCGTCTTCTTTTCCTCACCGAAGGCGGAGTCGCGGGCGGGGTTATCAAATTGGCTATGGGCACGGAACGATACGACCGTTAGCAGCAGGCTACTTAACTTCAAAATCCAACATCTTCTCATCTTCCAAATAGGCCGTTAGCCGGTTGCCGATTGCCACCGGGCCTACGCCCTTGGGCGTGCCGGTAAAAATCAGGTCTCCGGTTTTGAGTGTAAAAAATCGCGACAGATAGCTGATGATGTATTCAACGCTGAATATCATCAGGCTGGTATTGCCTTGTTGTTTTAGTTTTCCGTCTACCTCCAGTTTGAAATTGATGTTTCGAAGGTCGGGGATGTTGGCCAGGGGAATAAACGTGTCGGAGACAGGCGCTGACCCGTTGAATCCTTTGGCAATGTCCCACGGAAGTCCTTTCTCTTTGGCTTTCTGCTGCCAATCGCGCGCGGTAAAGTCAATGCCCAACCCCACGGAGTCGATGTATTTCAGCGCAAACTTTTCTTCGATGTTTTTTCCTTCTTTGCCGATTTTCAACACCACTTCCACTTCGTGGTGCACGTCTTTCGAAAACGAGGGCAGGTAAAAGGGCGCGTTGTTTCGCACCAGGGCGGTATCGGGTTTGGTGAACACCACCGGATCGTCCGGCTTTTCGTTGTTCAACTCGTGAATGTGGTCTACATAATTACGGCCGATGGCGAAAATGCGCATGAATGACGTTGTTTGCTTCGACAAAACTATCAACAATATTCCGTTGTCCTTTGTATTTTTGCCAAAATTTCTCCCCATGATCCGTACTACTTCGTTGTTGAGTTTGTTGGCGATTGCCCTCTACGCCTGTGCCACGGTGGCCGTCTCGGGCCGCAAGCAGTTGAACCTGGTACCCAACAGCGAGCTGATTCCCATGGCGCAGCAACAGTATGCGGAGGTGATTGCCAAGGGCCCGTTGTCAACCAATCGCGAACAGACCGATATGATCAAACGCGTGGGGGGACGTATCCAAAGAGCGGTGGAAAAATACATGGCCGACAATGGCCGTGCGGCTGAGTTGGACGGCTTTGCGTGGGAGTTCAACCTGATTCAAGACGACCAGACCGTAAATGCCTGGTGTATGCCCGGGGGCAAGGTGGCGTTTTATACGGGCATCCTGCCAATCTGCAAAGACGAAACAGGCGTGGCCATTGTCATGGGGCACGAAGTGGCGCATGCCGTGGCCAACCACGGGCGCGAGCGCATGAGCCAGCAGATGGCCGCCCAGTTTGGTATGAACACCTTTGCCGTGCTGATGGGGCAAAACCCTACGGGCGGTGAGCAACTGCTGATGCAAGCTATCGGTGCCGGCACCAACCTGGGGATGCTAAAATTTAGCCGCGCACATGAGTCGGAAGCGGACTACCTGGGGGTCATTTTTATGGCGATGGGGGGATACGATCCGCGGCAAGCACCTGCCTTTTGGGAGCGCATGGCAGCCTTGAGCGGAGGCCAACAGCCGCCCGAGTTTCTCTCCACCCATCCTTCGCATGACACGCGCATCAAAGATTTACAGGGCTGGATACCACAGGCGATGACATACTATAAGCCTTGATTAGCGCTAAATCATACCAACACGTGTAAACATTTTTAGCCTCGCGGCCTTATGGTAGCGCGCGCACGTGTACGCCTCCTGTTTTCATGACCGAAGCTTATAACTTTTTATCTTCCTGGCAGTTGTTTCCCGAGCGGGGGACGTATGAGTTTGGCGCCCGGCCTAAATCGGGTATCTATCGCATCGAGTTGGGCGAGGCCAAACGGCAGTTGAACATCAGCATGAACTGGGTGACGCTGGAAGACCAGGCGTTTGCGTCCAGGTATTCGGTGCTGGCCACGCACGAGTTGATAGACACACCCGATAGCGACTTTTCCGACCGGGTGCGGTGCTCGCTGGTCGATTCGATCAGGATGGTGGTGTCGTTTTACCGGCAAGACGACCTGGTGCTGGAGGTCATCCACGAAATCACCCCCAAGGGGTATTTGCAACTGACACAAAAACGGAAGAACGAAGAAGGCGCGTGGCTCACCAACGTGGAGGTTTATCACAAACAGATGAGTGTGCTGCCCTACGCTGCCTCGGTGTCGGGCGCGGTCATTCGGCCCAGCGAAGAGGGCATGATACGCCACAGCGCCCTTACCGCCATGGAGGAGCAGACCAACATGCAACTCAGTCAAATACGTCAGCAAATCGAACTGCTGGCCCTGCAAGCCAAGGAGATACAGCAGCGCAAGGAGTTGTCGATGATCATCTATGATGCGAAGCTGAGTTTCGCGCCCGTCATTGGCAAGATTTACTATCTGTACGAGCGGGAAGATGGCACGCACCTCGTGTCGATGGTAGCGCCTGCGGAGTGGGGTAAAAAAATTCCATTCAAAAAATTTGTGGCGGCCGTTCAGTTGCTGGCCGACCATACCTGGAAAGAGGTGCAATAAAAAGAGGCTGCCCTGTTAAGACAGCGTCTCCAAACGGTAAAGCGCTTTTTAAAAAGCAAAAACCGAGCATGAGACCGTCACGTCAAAGCCATCGTCCATACTTATTTCTTAAGTTGACTGAGACGCAGTTCGGTCAGCTTTCGTTTGGTATCCAGTGTGAAGTCGCCATTCATCATCCAGTCATAATAGGAGGGTTCGTCTTTCAATACCTGCAACACGGGCTTAAGGCGGTGTTTGCCAAAATTGAAAACCACCACACCTTTTTCATCGCGCACCATCCGGCCGGCCAGGTCTACCATCTCTGACGAAGTAAGCTGATGGATGGCGTCCATGTCGTTTTTCACCGTTCCGATAACCTTGCCCAGCCCATCGGTGACGGGTTGGTTCTCGTACTTTTCCACCTGCGCCACAAACACTTCATAGGTGGCTTGGGTGTCGGCTGCGGCCGAGTGGGCGTCTGTCAACGCCTTGTTGCAATAAAACTGATAGGCGGCTGCCAGGTTGCGCTTCTCCATCAGGTGATAGATTTTCTGGGCGTCCAGGATGCGCCTGCGGCTGTAGTCAAAATCCAATCCTATCCGCAGGAATTCTTCCACCAGCACGGGCACATCAAACTTCAAAATGTTAAACCCGGCCAGGTCGCTGCCTTCCAACAACCGGTGGTACTCCCGGGCCACGTCTTTGAATGTGGGCTTGCCCACCACATCTTTGTCCCAGATGCCATGGATGGCCGATGAAGAAGGCGGTATGGGGATGGTTGGGTTGAGCACATCTTCCTTCCGGATGACCTCTCCGTTGGGCATCACCTTGATCACGGCAATTTCCACGATGCGATCGTGCGAAATGGCGGTGCCGGTGGTTTCAAGATCAAAAAAGCAAAGCGGTACTTTTAGATTGAGTTTCAAAGGAGTGTAGGGTTAAAAGAAAGACGGGCGGCTCAGGCCGTGGGGTAGCTGGCCTCCAAGGTGGCGATGGACTTGTAAAACTGGTCTTGTGTGATGCCAATTTTCTTCAGGGCTTCCAGGGCCCCGCTAATGTATTGCAGATTTTGTTTTCCGGTGAGCCCCAGCGGAATGCGCTCTTTGTGGTTGCCAATCAAAAAGTCGCGCCCGCCTTCGGTGGTGCTGGCATGGGTTTTAAAGGGCACGTACGTAACATCGGGCCGCTCTTTGTTGCATAAGACAGTCGCCACCTTGTCCATTTCACCGTACACCAAAATGCCGCCCTTGGGCGTGGCATCGGCAAACAGATCGAACTGGCGCATGTAATCATCTTCGCTCAGGTTTTTGGCCGAGGATTGCCAGTCGATCATGCTGATGACGCCAATGTGGTGTTTGTATTTGATAAACGAGGGGGTGTGGTACAGCGAAGAGGACGGGTTGTCACCGGCTTCCACCACAATCAGCGGGGCATCACTCAAGGCTACCTGCGCCTGCTGGTGGGGGGCCGTGTGGATCATGTAGTCAAACTCGCGTTTCTGATCGGCCAGCACATGCACGATGATGGAGGCGATGATGTTTCGCCCTTTGCTGCCCACCACCACCAGCCGCTGTTTGTCTTGCGAAAAATCATACACAAACTCCGGCACGGTGTACACTTTGAGCCCCAGTTGTTGTGCTTTGACCACCTCGGGGTTGTCTTTGCTGGCGCGGATGCCCACGATGACACCCGCCAAGTCGCGCGTGATTTTGTCCGGCTGCCAGTTTGTTTCGTCCGAGCCCGACACGGAGTAGCCCAGCGTTGTCAGGGCCTCGGCCAATTTACCGGTAAGGTTCTCATTAACAGATATTACGTGATACCTCTTTGAAGTGGCCATGTGAACTAAAACTCGGCTAAAAATAAGTGAAATAGTTCAATAACTAAACGCGGGCCAATTAAATTCGAGTCACTGCCATGCACGCTACTTTTTTTATGCACAAATTCACGTGGACAAGTTGTTAGTAGGAGTACAAAACAATCCCCTACGTTTGTTGCCCTAAAAAGAAAACTCGTACAACAACCACGAATGTATGGAGCAAGGATCAATGCCTGTGAGGTTAAGTGCCCTGGCCAACCGGGGCACGGGTAAGTCGACCCGGCTTGCGAGAGACATCTCCGAAAGCCTCGGTAAACTTCCGCCTCAGGCGCTTGATCTGGAAGAAGCTGTGTTGGGTGCCCTGATGTTGGAGAAGAACGCGCTGACCGCGGTGATTGAATTTTTGCGGCCCGAGCACTTTTACAGCGAAGCCCACCGCGAAATCTTTCAGGCCATCACTGATCTGTTCAAAGCCTCTGAGCCGGTGGACATGCGCACGGTGGTGGCGCAACTGCGCAAAAACGGAAAACTGGAATTGGTGGGGGGCGCGTACTATGTGGCCGAGCTTACCTCCAAGGTCAGCTCCGCAGCCAACATCGAATACCACGCCCGCATCATCATTGAGATGGCGATCAAACGCGACCTGATCCAAATTGCCTCGCAAGTACACAGCGATGCCTACGAGGATACCACCGATGTGTTTGAATTGCTCGACAAAACCGAGCAGTCCATCTTTAAGATATCCGATACCAACCTGCGGAAGAACTACGACAAGATGCAGTCGTTGATGTACCAGGCCATCAAAGAGCTGCAAGAAAAGAAAAACCACAAAGACGGGCTGACGGGCATCCCCAGCGGTTTCTCGCGATTGGACCGCGTCACGTCCGGCTGGCAGAAATCCGATTTGGTGATTATTGCGGCCAGGCCCGGGATGGGAAAAACTGCATTTATCGTCTCCGCCCTGCGCAATGCAGCCGTAGATTTCAACCACCCCGTGGCCATCTTTTCGCTCGAGATGGCTTCGCTGCAACTGGTGAACCGACTCATCTCCGCGGAAGCGGAACTCGAATCGGAAAAAATCAAAAAGGGAAACCTGGCCGAGTTTGAATGGCAGCAACTGGTGCACAAAACCAGCCGCCTCTCCAGCGCGCCCATTTTTATTGACGATACGCCTGCGCTCTCCATCCTGGAGTTGCGCGCCAAGTGCCGCAGGCTCAAAGCCGAGCACAACATCCAACTCATCGTCATCGACTACTTGCAGTTGATGAAGGGCGATATAGGTGGCAACCGCGAACAGGAAATTGCCTCCATCTCGCGCGCACTCAAGGGCGTGGCCAAAGAGCTGAATGTACCCGTCATCGCCTTGTCGCAATTGAGCCGCGGGGTAGAGACGCGCGGAGGCGACAAGCGGCCGCAACTGTCAGACTTGCGCGAGTCGGGCTCCATCGAACAAGATGCCGACATCGTGATGTTCCTCTATCGCCCCGAGTACTACAAAATCGATGTGGACGAAGAAGGCCAGCCCACGCAAGGCATGGCCGAGGTGATCATCGCCAAGCACCGAAACGGATCGCTGGAAAACGTGAAGCTCAAGTTCATCGGCAAATACACCAAGTTTGCCGACTACGATGCGCCCGAAGGCTTGCGCCCGTTGTCCAGCATCACCCGCGAAAGCCGCATGAACCAACCGCCTCCGCCCCGGCCGGACGAAGACGCACCGTTCTAAGCCGCGGCCCCCACAGACGTTTCTTAAAGGCCCGACAGCCGACCGGTTTCTGATTGTCCCCGGAAATCAACATCTTGCCTCATGCTGCGTTGGTGCGTTTTGATCATCGGGTGTGGGCTGACCTTGTCGGCTGCGGCCCAGTTGGAAAAAGTGGAAAATCCCTACCTGGATTCGATTGAGTATGCGTTGGAAGAAGACAACGCGCGCGTGCTACGCTACCTTGCCAGGGCCCGCCAGTTCGACTCAGCGCAAACGGCCGCTACTCATCAAAAACTGGCGGCCACGCTGGCCGTCACAGACTCCCTGGTGAGCCTGACCGAGGAGGAGCGGGCGCGCTTCCGGCTGGCGGAGCAAGAGCAGGTGGCCGCCCACCAAAGCCTGGTTCGCTTTTTTATCATGGCATTGGTAGCGCTGGCCACCATGTTGGGCGTGGTGGTCTACTACTTCTGGAAACAACGAACAGAAACGCTGGCGGCCTTGCACGCGGCAGAACGCGAGTTGACCGAAGCAAAAGCACGGCAGGAGCGCTTCTTCTCGGTAGTAGCGCGCGACCTGAAAACGCCCGTGGCGTCACTGGCGCAGTTTGCCAAAACGCTGCGCCAAACCAACGACCGCGTACCCGCAACGGAGTACGCTTCGCTGCTCAACCAACTGGGTGCCGAAAGTGCGGCCGTAGCCCAGGCGCTGGAAAACCTGGCGGAATGGTCGGTGATGCAAACCGGGGTTTTTACCCTGCGCAAAGAACGGTTCAATGTGCTGCCCGCCATCCGTGAAACGGTCGACTTGCTGCACTACGAACTCACCCAAAAAAAAATAGCCGTAGAGGTGCTGGTGCCCGACCTGTTGATGGTGTTTGCCGACCGGGCCCTTACGGCTTTGGCGTTGCGTAACTTGCTGCGCAATGCGGTCCGCTTTTCGGCCCCGGGCAGCACCGTGGTCTTCTTTGGTGGCCGCAAGAACGGTATCGTCACCATTGGCCTTCGCGATTTTGGCAAGGGCATGAGTGCCGCAGAGCAAGCGCGCGCCTTCGCCCTCAAACCCGCCAAAGACGATGCGGGGCAGGGTACGGGTCTGCTGTTTGTATCCGAATTGGCGAAAGCAAGCCAGGGAAAAATAACGGTGGAAAGTGAAGAGGGTAAAGGCAGCACGTTTTATCTCACCCTGCCCCAAGAATAGCGTGCGCCCCGCTCAATGCGCTATTTCCGTATCCACCAGGCCCACGCCATCAGCAGCGGATGTACCACCACCAGCCGCACCCAACCAACCCATGCAGGCACGCACAAGCCCTCGGCCACGCAGCTTCCCTGCTGAATGAAGTGCACATGGGCGGGCACAAAGGCGACCAGCAACGCTACGATGCCGTAACACGCCCACAGCCGCGTGCGCGGAAAAATCAGCAACACGCCCAACGCGATTTCGGCCAGCCCACTCCCGATGTTCAGGGTTGTTTTGCCCGGCAGGTAGTCGGGGATGAGCGGATAGTAAAAGTGCGGATGCCAAAAATGGTTGATGCCCGCCACCACATAAAAAACTACCGCCCCCAGCCATGCCATCTGCTTCATTGCGCGCAAAGATAATCTTAGGGGCGGCATTTGGTTGGCACGGGTGCGCTTAGTAATTTTCAACAAACCCAAAAACCATGAAAGCGTTGGTGCTCTCCGGCCCCGGCCACATCGAGTTAAAAGACCTGTCCAAGCCCGTGTTGGCCCCGGGCAAAGCCTTGGTGAAAATGAAGGCAGCCGCCCTCAACAGGCGCGATGACTGGATACGCGAAGGCAAGTACCCCAACATCCGCTTTGGGGTGATCATGGGCTCGGATGGCGCGGGCGTGGTGGAAGAAGTGTTTGACGAAGAACACAAGCCGTGGGTAGGGCAGGAGGTGGTCATCAACCCCAACATCGACTGGGGGCCCGATGCCGAAGTGCAGTCGCCCAAGTACACGATCCTGGGCATGCCCGTGAACGGCACCTTTGCCGAGTATGCGCTGGTGAATGTGGACCGGCTCCAGCATAAGCCCTTCCACCTGGATTTTTTGCAGGCGTCAGCCATGCCGTTGGGCGGGCTCACTGCCTTCCGCGCGCTGTTCAGGCGTGGGCGGCTCAGTGCCGGCCAAAACGTGCTGATCTCCGGCTTTGGCGGGGGCGTGGCCCAGTTTGCGTTTTTGTTTGCCAAGGCCGCGGGTGCCAACGTGTACGTAACCTCGGGCAGCGATGAAAAAATTGCCCGTGCGCTGAAGATGGGCGCCAAGGGTGCCTACAACTATAAAAAAGAGGCCAACTACAGCGAGCTGTGGAAGACCAAAGGCGGTTTTGATCTGGTGATCGACAGTGCCGGGGGCGACCAGATCAACAGCTTCATCAAGGTGCTGAAGCCCAACGGCAAGATTGTGTTTTACGGAGCCACCAACGGCCTGCCCGCCAAGCTGGATTTGTACCGGATGTTTTGGAATCAGCTTTCGTTGCTCGGCTCCACCATGGGCAACGACCATGAGTTTAATGAGATGCTCGCTTTTGTGAGCACACACCAGATCCGGCCCATCGTGGACTCGATACGGCCGTTTTCAAAGATCGCGGAATCCTTTGCTGACATTACCCGCCCGAATAAGGTGGGCAAGATTGTGTTTCAGATTTGAGGCAGCTTTTGAGAGGATGGCGGGGCGCAAGGCAAAGCGCGCGGGCTCACCATCAAACGATATGAACTTGCGTAACTTTGGTGTAATCGTCAACTTTAGTTTTAAAGAAAGATGAAAATTCCAATCTTGTTTTTATTGGTCAGTTTGTCCCTTTGCAGCGAGGCGCAGTGTTATTTCATTGGACAAGAACCTGATACTGCTGCCTTCAGAATGTTTTTAGAAACATTGACACCTATTGCTGTGGATTCTGCGGAACAGGTGGCGACATTGACGAGCGATCTCAAGAAATGGTATGTTAACCGAAGGGGCATTTTCCCATACAGTCGAATCAGCCGAGAGCATTACTTCTTCTTGTATGGTCATCAAATTCCAGAGTTATTTGCAAACTTTGTTGGCTACAGTTATCTCGGAATTGGAAAAATTATCCAGAATGGAGAACCATACGTAGTTTATGAGCAGACTTATTCTTACGGCACTTATGATAACATGTCCCATACAGCCAGTATTATTATTCTGCGGTATAACAGGATTGGATGTATTGAGAAAGCCTTCGGCACACCCATTAAGAAAAGAAAAGATATTGATAAGGCCATTAATAATTCCATCTCCTTTGCGACTTCAGGTAAATGAAACGGGTCATCTATTTTTTCTTTTCTGGGGACTCTCCCGACCCGGGCCTGCCCGCGGTAGACACGGACTCCGCGGGATAAAAAGAAGAAAAGTGTCATGAGTGTGTGTAAGTAAAGACTAATTGTCAAATGAGGCTGGTTGGTTTTTTAATTTTGATATTGTTCTCTTGCGAAATCGCAAAAGAAAAAGTAATTCTTTATAGCGTTCAAGAATCTGATTTTAGTTGGAATTTGATTTTGGAGAATAAGAGCCCGATTATGTTTGTGAAGAGCGATTCCATATTTGTTATTGACGGAAGAAGGCAACTATCAGTTTCTTTAAAGGGTACCTTAGATTCGTTAAAGACTGCGTTGATCTCGCCTCATACCGGAAGCATGCTCTTTCATTACAGTATCTGTGCGAGAACACCATCAAGTTATAATTGTGAGATTAAGTTAACGGATAGTACCGAGATAAAAAGTGCAAAATTCTATGTGGAAGGTATTAATGGCTTGTTGAGCTACCCCACCTGCTACCTTTCATTGAAAGGAAACAAGAACAATTACATATTGGATTTTAGTTTTTACCGACTTGATATCTATGATGTTGCACAAGTTGACAGTCATTCTTTTGTTGTTTTATATGATTATACCCCACATGAAATAGATAAAGCTGGAATAAAAAGAATTGGCCTGTTAGACTTATCGCGATTGGAGGGTGATAATAGCATTAAAGTGCTGGAGTATCTTAAAGATAGACTTAATGAGATTGGTGAATAAATCGACTTTTGTTTCTCCTTGCTCGCGGAGTATCCGCCTTAGTTGGTGTTGCGGGTCGAGAATGAGCGCGGGCTCACCAACAAACGAGATGAAATCGGACTACACGCTCGTTTGCTGATTATGTTTTTCGCCCCGCGCATGT
>JALONI010000154.1 GCA_025455015.1 Cyclobacteriaceae bacterium
AAGCCGGTTGAATTGAATAAACACCAAATTCCATATCTCCACCACTTGGGGATGGTCGCGGTTGACCAGTTCCCGCCCCGGTTGTTTTTTTACTTCCGCAGCGGGTCGCAAGTCAATGTGTATTTCCGAGCACGGGCCGCACGGGCCGCTTTCGCCCATCTCCCAAAAGTTGTCCTTTTTTACGCCATGTAAGATGCGCTCATCCGGCACAAATTGTTTCCATAAATCCTTGGCTTCCTCGTCTACCGGCAGCCCGTCACCGGTGTCGCCACCAAACACGGTCACGTATAGTCTGTCCTTCGGCAGTTTATATACATCGGTCAGCAACTCCCACGCCCAGGCAATGGCTTCCTTCTTGAAATAGTCGCCAAAACTCCAGTTGCCGAGCATTTCAAACAGGGTGTGGTGATAGGTATCCATGCCTACATCCTCCAGGTCGTTGTGTTTGCCGCTTACGCGCAAACACTTTTGGGTGTCGGCTATGCGCTTGCTTTTGGGCGAGGCATTGCCCAAAAAGTAGTCTTTGAACTGCACCATGCCCGAGTTGGTGAAGAGCAGGCTGGGGTCATTTTTGAGCACCAGGGGTGCCGAAGGAACTATCTGGTGGCCTTTTTTAGCGAAAAAATCAAGAAAATGCTGTCGTATTGTACGTGAGTCCATGGGTTCTAACGCGGCTTTACGCTTGGCCGAACGGGTTTTTGTCTATATTTAAGGTTTGAAAAACCGGAAAACCCACAAAATTAACTCGCCCAGAATGATAATGAAAGGAATGGCCGAATTAAGAAAAGCCAACACCCGGGCCGTTGACAAGTAGGCTATGGCTCGCATTCGTTTTCGCTACAACCCCAACACCCTGAAGTATGAACGCGTGGGCATTCGCGTAGGTGCCTTGCTGTTCACGTTGTTCAGCTATGTGGCCATCGGCTTTCTGTTTTTTGTGGGATTGCTGTTGCTGCAAAATAAATTTTTAAATTCAGACGAAGAGAAAGCCTTGCGCGCGGAAAACCGGGCCTTGGCGCAACACCATCAACAGCTTGCCTCTACCCTGGTGCGCGCTCACCGGCAACTGGACGAACTCAAGAGCCAAGAACAAACGCTCGCATCGCGCATTTTTGAGAGCCCCGCCAGCGTACCCGCCCCGCCCGCTATGGGCATGAGCCGCGATGTGATTTTGATGGCGGATGCCTCCGAGTACGACCGCCACACCGAAGCCTTGACAGGCACCGTTCGCCAGCTGTTGGAAGGTGCCCGGTACCTGAACGAAATCCACGGACAGCAAGCCCGTGTGGGGAAAAAAGAAATGGCGGAGGTTACCGCGCTGCCCACCGGACTGCCCCTGCCCCATTTTGACGTGACCATGATGGTGTCCGGGTATGGCAATCGCATCAACCCCTTTCACAAGGGCATGTACCATCACGATGGTGTAGACTTGCGGGCTCCGCGCGGCACACCGGTGCTCACGGCCGGCCATGGCGTAGTGGCCTTGGTGCGGCAAAGCGACTTAGTGGCAGGCTTTGGAAACTACGTGGAAATCGACCACGGCCGCGGCCTGTTGACCCGCTATGCACACCTGGACGAGGTGCGTGTGCGCCCCGGCCAGAAAGTAAAAAAGGGTGACCCGCTCGGCACTGTGGGCATGAGTGGCGGCTCCACTGCGCCCCATTTGCACTATGAAGTTTTGAAAGACGGAAAAAACCAAAATCCGGTGTGGTACTTGGTTGAGGGCCTTACGGCCGATGCCTACGCCACGCTGGTACAACTATCGAAAAAGGAAAACCAGTCGTTTGATTAGATCGCCTCTGCTAGCCACATGGCCCTACGTTATACCTACAACCCCGAAACCTGCCAATACGAACCCATTGTGGTTACGCCCCGATTGTTCGGCCGCAGGTTTTTGATTTTTATGGCGCTTTCGTTGGCGTTGGGCATGGCCGGGCTGATGTACTTTAACCACAACTTCCCCGATTGGGACGAAACGTTGCTGCGGCAGGAGAATAAACAACTGCGCACGGAGTGGAGCATCTTGCTGAACCAAGCAAAAAAAACTTCGCAGCAATTGGCCGAATTGGAGCACACCGATGACCACAACTACCGCGTGATCCTGGATTTGGAACCGCTGGCCCCCAGCATGCGCGAGGCAGGCGTGGGCGGCCGCGAACGGGGCTTTGAAAATATCCCCTACGCCATGATCCGGGAAGGGTATGCCTTGGTTGATAAACTGGGCAATCGCCTGGACATCGAACAACAATCGCTGGATCTGTTGGCCGAAGAATTGACGCGCAAAGAAAAAATGTGGGCCTCGCGGCCTGCCATCCAACCCATCGATAATAAACAGCTCACCCGTCTGCACACCATCTTTGGCATGCGCATGCACCCGCTGTTGGGATACGTGCGCCCGCACAATGGCCTCGACTTCACCGCCCCCAGAGGAACCCCCGTGTATGCCACAGGCGATGGCAAGGTGCAAATGGCCTACCACTCTCCTTCTTATGGGTTTGTCATCTATGTCGATCACGGCCACCATTTTGAAACGCGTTACGCCCACCTCGCCCAGTTCATTGTAAAAGAGGGCGACCCGATTAAACGCGGGCAAGTAATTGGCTACGTAGGCAACTCGGGCACCTCGGCCGGGCCGCATCTTCATTACGATGTGCTGTATAAGGGCATCCCCGTCAACCCCATCAACTTTTTTCAGCG
>JALONI010000099.1 GCA_025455015.1 Cyclobacteriaceae bacterium
ATCGGGAGGTAGCCGTGCCAGGGAAATCTGGTATGCAAGTCCGAAAGGCCTACGCATGTATGAAAAAGCGCATGTGGCGTAATTGGTAGCCGTGCCAGACTTAGGATCTGGTGCCGAAAGGCGTGGGGGTTCGAGTCCCTCCATGCGCACGCTAGGAAAAATAGGCAGTTGACAGAAACCTGACCCATGGCTGTTGATTGCCTATTCCCTTTTTGACACTCGGGCTCGCCCGGACATTTTTTTTTGAATCTGCTACCATGAATATTACGTTGTCCCAACAAAACACCACCGAAGCACTGTTGAACGTGACCTTGACCGAGAGCGACTACCTGCCCAAGATAGAAGAAAAGGTCAAAGACTATGCGCGAAAGGCCACGATCAAAGGCTTCCGCGCGGGCAAAGTGCCTTCGGGCGTCATCCGCAAAATGTTCGGCAAATCAATCTTGGTCGAAGAAGTAAATCAACTGATCTCGCAGGCCGTGTCGGAGTATATCCGCGACAACAAACTGCGCGTGCTGGGCGAGCCCATGCCCAACGAAGAAAAAGCGCGGCTAATTGATTGGGAAACCCAAAAGAACTTTGAGTTTGAGTTTCAGCTCGGCATGGTCAATGACTTTGCGGTGGATTTGTCGGCCAAAGTGAAGCTGACGAAATACGTCATTACGGTCGATGACCAAGTCCTCAACGAAACACTCGAAGATATCAAACAACGGTTTGGTACAGTTTCGTACCCTGAGGTAAGCGAAGCGGGCGACAACCTTTCGGGCGAGCTGACACGGGCTGACGGCACCACTCAGGACACCTATATCCCCTTTCAAAAAATCGCCAAAAAAGAGCAAGCCAGGTTTGTCGGCTTAACAAAAGAAGATGCGGTTTCTTTCGATCCCTCCAACGCGTTTGATGACGAAGTAGTACTGGCCCAAGTGCTGGGGCTTGACCGCGAGGAGGCCGTCAAGCAAAAAGGAACGGTGACGTTCAAGGTAGGAACCATCACCCGCGTGATGCCCGCTGAACTCAACCAGGAGTTGTTTGACAAGGTCTTTGGCAAAGAGGTGGTGGACTCCGAAGAGGCGTTTGTGCAGCGTATTAAAGATACCGTGGCAGAGAACTACACACGCGAAGCCGACCGTCTGCTGGACCATGAACTCCAGCACCACTTGGTGGATCACACCAACGTAACAATGCCCGAGGCGTTCCTGAAGCAATGGCTCAAAGCCAGCAGCCGTGGCGAAGTAACCGATGAAATCCTGGAGAAGGAATTCAAAGCCTATGCCGAATCGTTGAAATGGGATTTGATTAAAAATAAAATTGCCGAAGACCTTTCCATCCAAGTGGAAGGTGGCGAAGTACGCGAAAAAGCTAAGCAGATGATCGTGGAGCAGTTTGGCGGAGCGGCCATTGCGGCTCAATTGGGCGACAAACTGGATGCCATTGCTGACAATTACCTTTCCGGCCAGGATGGCAAGGGGCAAAACTTTATGCGGGTATACAACCAACTGCGCACCGAAAAAATTGTGGCGGCCATCAAAGAAAAAGTCACCCTCGCTGAGAAGGCGATTACGCTGGAAGAGTTCCGGAAAATTGCCGCCTCGCACAACCACTAGGCGTGAACCTTTGCCAGGCCAAAGCCGTTAGTTTGGGAGCCTTCTGAGTGGAAGGCTTTTTTCGTGAGCCGGGCCGTAGGCACCGGCCGTTTTTGAATTTTTCTTGCTAACATTGGCCTGCCGGGACATCGAAGAAAAAAATAACAACCTGTAAATCAGATTACTACACATGAACAACGAATTCAAGAAGTTTGCCGTCCACCACTTGGGTATGAGCAGCAGCAACCTGGACCGCTACGCACAGTGGATGCAACCGGCCGTTACAAACATGACGCCCAACGTAGTGGAAGAACGGCAGATGCGCGCCACAGTCATTGACGTGTTTTCCCGTTTGATGGCCGACCGCATCGTATTTTTGGGTACCCCAGTTGACGACTACATCGCAAATGTGATCACCGCGCAATTGCTTTTTCTTGAATCGGCCGATGCCAAAAAAGATATCATCATGTACATCAATAGTCCGGGCGGCTCCGTTTATGCAGGTTTGGGCATTTACGACACGATGCAATACGTAAACCCGGACGTGGTAACCATTTGCACGGGACTGGCCGCTTCCATGGGCGCGGTGCTGCTGGCGGCTGGGGAATCAAAAAAACGCTCTGCCCTGCCCCATGCCCGCATTATGATCCACCAGCCCTCGGCCGGCATGCAAGGAACTTCGTCAGACATGGAGATTTCAATGCGTCAAACCCTTGAATTGAAGCGCGACCTCTACACCATCTTGTCAAAACACAGCGGCCAGCCCTACGAAAAGATCGAAAAAGATTCCGACCGCGACTATTGGATGCGCGCCAACGAAGCTCGCGACTATGGGCTGATTGACGAGGTCATGGAACGCAAAAAATAATTATCCCAAAGACGTGTTGGTCGCTGAGGGGGGCAAAGGCAGAAAATTCGCAACTTTTGTTTACCTTCGGTATCCAATTGGCAAACTCAAACACACAAAGGCATGGCTGAAGTAACCTGTTCGTTCTGTGGCCGATCAAAAAAGGACGTGGACCTGATGATTTCAGGCATCCACGCCCATATTTGTGACAAGTGTGTAACGCAGGCCAGCCAAATTCTGCTCGAAGAAAAAAAGACAAAAGTAGAGGCCGGGGCGATCCCCAACTTTAAGCTGATCAAACCACGCGAAATAAAAAAGTTTCTGGATGAGTACGTCATCGGCCAAGACGAAGCCAAGAAGGTAATGTCCGTGGCGGTGTACAATCACTACAAGCGGCTCATGCAGAAGAAAGCCGATAGTGACGTAACCATTGAAAAGTCAAACATCATCATGGTGGGCGAAACAGGCACGGGTAAAACCTATCTGGCGCGTACCATGGCGAAGATATTGCAAGTTCCGTTTTGCATTGCCGATGCTACTGTGCTCACCGAGGCAGGATACGTGGGCGAAGACGTGGAAAGCATCCTCACGCGGTTATTGCAAGCGGCCGACTACAACGTAGAGGCCGCAGAGCGCGGCATTGTGTACATCGATGAAATCGACAAAATCGCACGCAAGTCGGACAATCCCTCCATCACGCGCGATGTGAGCGGAGAAGGCGTGCAACAGGCATTGCTGAAATTGCTCGAAGGGACGGCCGTTAACGTGCCGCCACAAGGTGGTCGTAAGCATCCCGATCAGAAAATGATCACGGTGAACACAGAGAATATCCTGTTTATTTGCGGTGGGGCTTTTGAGGGGATGGCGCGCATCATAGGACGAAGACTGAATACGCGGCCGCTGGGATTTGCAGCTGCCCATGACCGTGCCGATGGCGAGTTTGACAAAGACAACCTGTTGCAGTTTATCTCTGCCCATGATCTAAAAACATTTGGCCTGATACCCGAACTCATAGGCCGTTTGCCGGTGGTTTCCTTTTTGAATCCTTTGGATGGGGTGGCATTGAGAAAAATACTGACCGAGCCCAAAAATGCCCTCGTAAAGCAATACAAAAAGCTTTTTGAGATGGAAAACATTGAGCTTGAGTTCAAAGATGGAGCCCTGGACTTTATCGTAGAGAAGGCCGTGGAGTTTAAGCTGGGCGCACGCGGGCTGCGCTCTATCTGCGAAGCCATCATCAACGATGCCATGTTTGAGTTGCCCTCGGAAAAGACCACCGATCGGTTGGTGATCAACCGCGCGTACGCGGAAGAGAAATTCAACAAATCACACTACAGTAAGCTCAAGGTTGCGTAACAGCTACACGGTTGTTCCAATACGCTTCGATCAGGCGGGCCGTGTTTTCTGACGCAGAGCCCACGTTGAGTGTTTGATGGAGATGGCCATAAGCGAGCAGCATCTCACTACGGTAGTTACCATCCTTCAGCAACTCCGCCAACTCTTGTTGAATTCCATCCGCAGTCGCGTGATCTTGAATCAATTCACGCACCACTTGTTTGCCAGCGATCAGGTTCACCAAAGAAATAAATGACACTTTCACAACTCGCTTGGCGATGGCGTACTCCAGCCAGCCCGCTTTGTAAACGACCACTTGGGGTACGTTGAACAGAGCGGTCTCCAGCGTGGCGGTACCGGAAGTGACAATGGCAGCATCGGCATGGGTGAGAAGATCGTAGGTGGTCTCGTACACAAACGTCACATTGGGCATGCCCTGAAGGGAACCATACAACGCCATGGGCAGATTCCGTACGGCTGCCACAACAAACTGGGCATCCGGCCGCCCGTGTGCCACTTGGGCCATCAACGGCACCATGCGTTGCAGCTCCATCTTACGGCTGCCCGGCAATAACGCAACCACTGGCTTTCCGTCCGGAATGCGTGACTCAATGCGAAACGCAGCATTCGGCTCAAATGCGCGGATGGCATCCAAAACCGGATTTCCCACGTAGTCAACCTCCATTCCATATTTCCGGAAAAACTCCTTTTCAAAGGGAAGAATGACGAACATCCGGGAGACGGTGCGTTTCAACTGCCACGCCCGACTTTGACGCCAGGCCCACACCTTGGGCGGAATGTAGTAGAAAACGGGGATGCTGTTTTTTTTGCCAAAGTCGGCAATTTGTCGATTGAAACCGCCATAGTCAACCAAAATCAATGCATCGGGCGCGTGGGCCAATATGTCGCGTTTGCAAGCAGCCAGGTACCGTGCAATCTTATAGAAGTTCAACACCGCCTCGAAACCCATAAATGCAAGCTGATCGTAATGCATTACAAGTTCCACGCCAGCCCTCCGCATCTCATCGCCACCGAAGCCACGGAAACGCGAGGCCGGATGCAAGCGCAGCAGTGCCCGCACCAGATTGCTCGCGTGCAAGTCGCCCGAACGCTCTCCGGCTATGACGTAATACCTCATGCTGTTTGTGGGCCAAAGTACTCCACGAAATTGCGGGGCGTTTCGTACAGTTTAATGGAGTGTAATTTGCCCACCCGCGTAATGGATGGCAACTTGGCTGCCAGAATATTCCAAAACTCGATGGCCAGATTTTCGGTGCTGGCCATCTTACCCGCCATGAAGGGCACGTCTACATTAAGGTTCCGGTGGTCCACCTTCTCGCATATCTCCTGCCGGATGAGCCGGCTGAGTTTTTTCAGGTCGACCACAAATCCGGTGTCCGGATCAGGCAGGCCCTTGACGGTTACAATCAGCTCAAAGTTGTGGCCATGCCAGTTTTCATTGGCGCAAGGGCCAAATACCTCCTCGTTTTTCTCCCGGCTCCACACCGGGTTATATAATTTATGGGCTGCATTAAAATGCTCTTTGCGGCTCACGTGTACCATAGACGGGTAATTCCGCACAAATATACGATTCCGTCAGCGGCTTCGGGGCGGTCATTTTTTGGTACTTTTGAGCATCAAAAACGATACGCATGATTGTAGTAACAGGTGCGGCAGGCTTTATCGGCAGCAATTTAGTCCACCGTCTTAATGCTGATAAATTCAATGCCATCATCGCAGTGGACGATTTCTCTCCGGTGGCCAAAGCCAAAAATTTACAAGGCGCCAAGGTGCAAGAGTTCGTTCACCGCGACCAATTCATGGCATGGCTGGACAAAAACCATGCGCTGGTCGAGTTCATCTTCCATATTGGCGCGCGCACCGACACGGCCGAGTTTGACAGCCACTTACTGAACCGCCTGAATACCACGTACACGCAAGATATTTGGCGCAGGTGTGTAAAGTACCAACTCCCGCTGGTGTACGCTTCGTCAGCCGCCACCTACGGCCTGGGTGAACATGGTTATGACGATGACGAGACCAAGATTCCGTTGCTCAAGCCGCTTAATCCGTATGGACAGTCGAAGCAAGATTTTGACGTTTGGGCGCTGGCACAAAAAGAAAAGCCGTTTTTCTGGGCAGGCCTGAAGTTTTTTAATGTGTACGGCCCGCGCGAGTCACACAAGGGGCGAATGGCTTCGGTGATCTGGCATGCCTACAACCAAATCCAACAGACAGGAAAAATGAAGCTATTCAAATCGCACCACCCCGACTTCGAAGACGGAGAGCAAATGCGCGATTTTGTGTATGTAAAAGACGTGGTAGACGTCTGCACTTTTCTCATGCACCACCGAAAAAACTCCGGAATCTACAACCTGGGCTCGGGGAAGGCGCGAACATTTAATGATTTGGCCAGAGCGGTATTTTCGGCATTAAACAAGCCGGTAGACATCGAATACATCGACACCCCCGCAGACATCCGAAACAAGTATCAGTATTTTACGGAGGCGAGGATGGAGAGATTGAAGCGTGTCGGATACCATCACTTGTTTACCGAACTCGACTCAGGTATTGAGTACTATTTGACTGACTACTTAGCATATTAGAACGTGGAGGGTAAATGTAATCTCCATATTTATAGGACAGTCTCAAACTAAAGACGCTACTTGCCTTAATAGAACGACTGGATTTTGGGCATAGAAGCAAAACCCGGGCCGATTTCTACATATACACTCAACCAGAGTTTTGATGGCATTCACTACGCGAGCGCATCACGTGGCTGGCTATGGATATCGTGACACATTCAATCTTCGGCAAATATCAAGACCAAGAAAGATCAATCTTCGAGAAAAAACTCTTCTTTTTGACAAAATGCAAATGGCCATGGTGGACGGGGAGTCTGCGAATTTTCAAATTCGCACACCAGATAGACTGCTCACATAAGCTCTGGTGTTGACAAAAGATAGTGATAAGATAGTACTTTGTCGATTAAAACAAACTGAACCTTTACTCACTTGGAACAAAAAAAAAGGCCGCGTTCACCGCGGCCTTTCTTAATCTCAAAAATCAAAAATCAGCGACTGTTACCAACCAGGATTTTGCTGATTTGCCAAAACTGGATTCAGTGTAATTTCACTGTTAGGTATTGGCCACAGAAATCTAGTATCTGAATATGGAATGGCATCGTGACGAAGACTAGCTGTTGACAAAATGGTATTGTTGGTATTCACATCGCCGGTGTAATAGATACTAAAGTTAGACAGCAGCGTGCTAACTTTTGCGGGAATACCTCCCCCCCACGTGTTGAACGTGGCATCCTGAGCCAATCTATGAACATCACCCCAACGAAGCCCTTCACAAATAAATTCAATTCTTCTCTCATTCAAGATCGCCTGAATTAACGCATTACCAGTAGCAAAGTCAGATAAATCGTTAGTTGCCGGGTCGGTCACAGATCTTGAGCGAACCGCGTTATACAAAGCGAATGCCCTGGCGTCAGGCGCACCTCCTGCGTTCCGCTGGATTGCTTCCGCCATATTCAACAAAACTTCAGCATATCTAAAATGCGGGGCATTGTCGCTCAAACCGGCCACGTCCGTATACTTCCGAGTAAATCTTGCACCCTTTGCAGTTCCGCCAGCGGGTTGCGCATTGAATACGAACGTATCGCTCTTACGAACATCAGTAGATAAAAACCAAGGCTGATTCCAAAGGAGCGGGCTGATTCCAATAAGTGCTCGCCCGTTTATCGGGGGCTGGTTTGTCGTGTACATCGAAGCCAATCCACCGTTTACACCAGCATTGTCTTCGGCTGTATGCTCAATAGAAAAGATTGATTCCGTGTTATTCTTGCTTCCAGCCGCAGTAAACGCCGAATATGGATTTGACGGAAGATTATAACCCCCAAACGGGGACGAAAACGGAGCGGAGGCTTGAGGTGCGATCTTATTTCCTTCAGTAACAACATCATTCCACCGCCCCATATGCAGATAGACTCTCGTTTTCATCGCGATTGCCGCGGCTTTTGTTGCGCGGCTTATTCGAAGGCCGGCGTTCGCGCGGTTTTCAGGCAAAACACCCTCAGCAAAATTCAAGTCCGCTAAGACAAACTGATAAGTTTCTTCTACCGTGCTCCGGCCCGTCCCAGCGGCCTCACCAGCTGAAGATGCACCAGTAACGGGTGTTGTACGAATAGGTAAACCACCATTTGCCCTATTGGGGTTGTCAGAGTATGGCCTTGCAAAGTGGATTAATAATTCATGATACGAGAGAGCGCGCAAAAATCGGCATTCGCCTTTGTAGGACTCTAGTATTTCTTGCGTCATCGTACCGGAGGGAACCGCTGTACCCAGTCCTGCCAACACTACATTGATTCGATTTATCAATCTAAATGTACTGATCCAATGCCACTCATTATTTGCAGTAGCTGGCGTATACAACGTTTGATAGGTGTTTTGGAAAAACGCAGCAATATTAACTACATCTTCGCCACGATTGTCTGCTTGTTGAATGTGCGCTGCACCAAAGGGATAACCACGTACTTGACCGCCAGCATAAACTCCCGACTGTGCAGCATCATACACCCCTTGAACTGCCAAAGCAACCCTATCTGGCGTATCGAAAGCCGTAGCATCCGAAACGGCAGTCTGCGGCTGCAAGTCCAGCAAGTCCTGGCATGAAAAAGTGACAAGTAAGCAGGCGAGAAGCGCTGACTTTGTCATCAAACTCGAAAATATTTTTTTCATAACTATAATTAATGATTAAAATCCAACATTTAATCCGAAAGTAATCGTTCGATTCAATGGATTGGTGTTGTTGTCAATCCCGTTGAATCCAAGCTCTGGATCTGCCCCGCTGTAGGGGGTCCAGATAAATGCATTTTGCACCTGGGCAAAAACTCTCACCTTGGAAATGCGCGTGTTCGGCATTTTATCCAGAACTGATTTTGGCACGCTATATCCTAACACAATGTTTTGCAAACGTAAAAAATCCCCATCCTCAACAAATCTTGATGTTGCTTCTCCTGTTTGGTTGACGAAAACATTTTGATTAATCACCATTCTGGGGATATCCGTATTGGGATTCTCAGGAGTCCAACTACGCAACAAGTCGGTGCCCGAATTGGTAAAATCCTGGTTTAATAAGACATCTTGCCTTGTTTGGTTGTACACTTCGTTTCCTCCAGAAAATCGGAAGAACAACTCCAGCGAAAGACCCTTGTAAGCAAACGTGTTGGTCAAACCCCCATACCACGTAGGAAGCGTGTTGCCAAGGATACGCCTATCTCCTCCGTTGGCGACATCTAACTGCGAAAGAGTTGAAGGAGTGGACGTATCGGTAGGATTCGCTGCGTTGAAAACGGAATAAGCACCCGTTGAAACATTTCTCTGTATGATAGTTCCATCACCTTTTACATACATGGGAAATCCATTGGCGGAATTGACACCCGCCCAGACAAACCCATAGAGTTCGTTAATTTGATGTGCCACACGCGCGTTAACCTGATAAGAACCCCGGCCGATCTCAGCAAAAGTTCCGTCAACGTTTCTGAAGGTCTCAATAACCTCATTCTTAACCATGGTAAAATTTGCATTTACGTTCCACGTAAATCCGCCTTTTCTCATGGCAAGTGCGTCAATCGAAAACTCCACACCCTCATTTCTAATGACTCCGATGTTTTGGTTAATTGAGTTCCCCGGTATCCCGAGGGATGGGGGATAGGGCACGGCAAGAATATTTCCATTAACATCGTTTAAGAAATAGTCGAACGTAAAGCCGATTCGATTGTTGAGAAAACGGAAATCCGCGCCAATATTGGTCTTGGTGGACGTCTCCCATTGTAAGTCTTGGTTACCAGCTTGGTTAAATGCAATACCGTTTTGAGATCCGTAGCGAGCAGACCCGTACAAACTAGCAAAGGGGAACAACCCAATATCCGAGTTGCCCACTTCCGCGTAGGAACCCCGGATCTTCAAGTCTGAAATCACACGTGCAATAGCGGAATTTTTGAAGAAATTCTCTTCTGATATTCGGTAGCCGACAGATCCGCCAAAAAAAGTACCGAAGCGCGATTCTTCTGCCAATCTTGAAAGGCCGTCCCTCCTGACACTAAATCCGACCAAATATCGGTCTTTAAACGAGTAGTTTACACGACCAAAATAGGACTCAAATGATGTTTGATTGTACGAACCACCAGACTGAGGAATAGTGAAAGTGCCTGAAATCAGCCCATTCTGTAAAAAGAAAGGGTCTGAAAAATTTTGCCCTTGCCCAAAAAATTGATCGAAAGTTTGCAACTGATACTCTGCGCCAGCCACAACATCAATTCCATGATCCCCAAAATCCTTATTATAACTCAATGTGTTTTGCCAGTTCCATAAGGTAACTTGACGGAACTGATTGAAAAGTGAGCCATTAGCTCCT
>JALONI010000027.1 GCA_025455015.1 Cyclobacteriaceae bacterium
ATGGGGAACATTACCAGATGTATGAATGGATGAAAGAATAGGCTCGCTTGTTTAGCCAGGCCCATAGCTGTTTTTGACGGGCGGTTAGTATATTTGCCTCCTCCGCTGAGGCACAATGACCATCTATTTAATTGAGGACGATGAAATCTATGCCGCGTTTGTAAAAAAAGCGCTGGAGCATAAAGCCTATCACGTCACCGTATTTCACACGGCCGAAGACGCCTTGGCCGTAGCCAACGACCGCATGCCTGAGGCATTTATTGTGGACTATAAGCTGCCGGGCATCAGCGGCATTGAGCTGTATGAGCGTATCAAGCCGCGCGTATCGCCCACGCAAAAAGTGATTATGCTAAGCGCCCTGGACGATGGCAATATGGTGTTGGGTTTTATTCAGAAAGGCGTGCGCGACTATGTAATCAAAGACGAAAACGTCATTGACTCGCTGGTGGCCGTGCTGGAAGGCAAGGAAGACGACTACTACCTGTTCAATTAGCGTTGCCGTTGGCCCGGGCGGGCTCGTCTTCCATCACCAAGGGCAGGCGTACGGTAAACGTGGTCCCGCGGTTTTCTTGGCTATCGCAGCGGATGTCACCCTTCATTTTGTCTACGATTTCCTTCACAATGGACAACCCCAGTCCGGTGCTGCTTTCGCCCCCGGTGGGGCGGGCCGAAAGGCGCATGTAGTTTTGATACAGCTTTTTCTGATCCTCGGGGCTGATGCCTGGCCCTTCATCGCGTACCACCAGCACTGCATGCGTGGCGGTGGCCGTTACGTCAATGAAAACGTTCTTCCCTTTTTCTGAAAATTTGACCGCGTTGCCCAGTAGGTTTTCGATGATGCGGTTGAGGTAAAGTTTGTCCGCCTCCAGGATGATTTCGGCCGGGCAGTTCAACTGCAGCCGTATGTCTTTCTTGTCGGCCACGGTTTGGAAGCCCCTGACAAAGGTGGTCACCTGAGCGGCCAAGTTCATTGACTCGGGCACCAGGTCAATGCCGCGCTCTTCAATTCTGCGTTTGTCCAGCAGGTTGCGCACCATGGCGAGTCCGTCAGCGGAGATGTGCTGTATCTTCCCCAAAAACTCCTGCTGGTCGGCCGTGGCATCGGGGTAGGACAAGTGCATGAGGTTGACCAAGGCAAAAATCCGGTTAAAAGGGCCTTTCAGATCGTGCGAGACCAAGCCGATCAATTTGGCTCGCTCTTCGCTGAGTTCCTGGAGCTCTTTGTTGCGCTTCTCCAGTTCTGCTACTTGCCGCTGTATTTCCTGGCTTTGCTGGCGCACCAATTTGTTGCGTTCGCGCAGCCGTGCGTAAGCAATGAGCTGCAGCCCCAGGGCAATGGCCAACAAGATCAGGGCGATGATGAGTTCTAGTTCCAGGGTCACGTCTGTAAAGAAAAAGATTGTGACCCGCAGCGGCAAGTTAAATTTTCAGCCGAAGTTCGTCTTTGTAGTCCACGGGCACTTTCACCACTACCCCGTGTACGCGCACGCGCAGGTAACCCACGTAGCGCAATTGATATTTTTTACCGCCAAACAGATTGCGCAACGTATCCAGCAACCCGAGTTCTTTTAGACTTAACTGCATTTCGATGGGCACCGTGAAATCGCCCTGTGCGGGTATCTTGAGCTTGGGCCGCTGTTGCACGTGGGCGGATTTTTTGCCATCCACAAACACTTCGAGGTTGATTTCGCGCAGGTTCATGGCCACCCGGTTGGGGTTGTGAAACTGTGCCAAGCCTTTGACGAGCGGATCGCCCTGGGGCCCCACCTCAATGGCCACCTCGCGCACGTTTTTGAACACGATGCGCTCATCCGGCACACAGCCCGCAGCGAAAAACAGGAATGTCGCGGCCCACGCTGCGGTTTTAATAGTTTTCATTTCGAAACAAAGATACCTTTGCGCTGCCAGAAAAATGAATGCCCAACTTGATTTGATTGCCGATGGCTTAGCGGACCAAGGATATGCCGTGGCCGATGGGTTTTTGAGTACGCGTGAAGTGAGCGACATACGCCAGACAGACGAGTTCCGGAACCATTTGTTACACTTCCGCCAGGCCGGTATTGGCCAACAGCGCGACCGGCAGGTGAATGAGGCCATCCGTGGCGACTACATCCGGTGGATTGATCCCGCGCAGGCGGCCGCCCCCCTAGCGTTGTACGTGCAGCGGCTGCGCCACCTGATTGAGCACCTGAACCGCACCTTGTATGTGGGGCTCAAGGACTTTGAAATCCACCAGACGGTGTATCCGGTAGGAACGTTTTACAAACGCCACCTGGACCAGTTTAAGAAAGACGATCATCGCAAGCTGTCAGTGATTTGCTACCTCAACGAGGCGTGGCACGAGGAACACGGAGGGCAGTTGCGTTTGTACGTGCACGCTGGCCACCGCGATGTGCTGCCCCTGGGCGGAAGGCTTGTTTGCTTTCGCAGCGAGGTGTTGGAACACGAGGTGTTGCCGGCCACCCGCGAACGGTTTAGCCTCACCGGCTGGTTGCTGAACCAACACGCGGAGTTGAAGCATCTTTAACCGGTGTGCGCCATCACGATTCTATACCCCTTTGATCATGTCCGCTGCCTTTTCGGCAATCATGATCACGGGCGCATTGGTATTGCCGCTGGAAATCCGGGGCATCACGGACGCATCGGCCACGCGCAAGTTGGAGAAGCCCTTCACCAACAGCGCGGGCGTTACCACAGCCCTTTCATTGACACCCATCTGACACGTTCCGACCGGGTGATAGACGCACTCGGCCGTTTGGGCAATGTGTCGCAACCAATCTTCATCAGTCGCGTGCTGTCGGGGCCAATGCACCTCCACGCGCATGGCCGCCAGGGCGTTGGCTTGCATGACCTCCCACGCTTTGCGGCCCCCCGCGATCAATCGCTTTTTGTCTTCGTCATCGGTCAGATAGCGCGGGTCAATGATGGGAGCGTCTGTCGGATTTGCTGAGCGCAAGGTCAGAAATCCGCGACTGCGCGGCCGCACTTGCGTGGGTAAAATTGTATAGCCGTCATCGCGCGGAAAACTGGCCATGTCATACATGTCCACTACACGATCGCCCCCCGCATTGGTGGGTGTAAATTGAAATTGGATGTCCGGACGCTGCTGCCGTTCATCCGATCGCAAAAAAGCTACTGCCTCCAAGGGCCCGATCGACAGCGGGCCTTTTCGGGTAACGAGGTAGTGCACCAGTGCCAGTGCCTGCCGATGCCACGGCAGGTAGTAGTTGTTGGAGCGAAGCTTGCCGCGCGCGCTCACCGGGTAAAACACGTGATCGTGCAGGTTTTGCCCCACGCCCGGCAGCTCGTTGGCCACGGCAATGCCATGCCGCACCAAGTCCGCTTTGGGCCCAATGCCTGAGAGCATCAGCAGTTTGGGTGATTCAAAAGCCCCCGCACAAAGGATAACTTCTTTTTTGGCACGCGCGGTGAGTGTGCTGCTTTGACCGTTCATGAACTCCACCCCGCGGGCACGCTGGCCATCGTGTACGATGCGTTTCACCACGGTGTGTGTAAGCACCGTCAGGTTGGGGCGTTTCATGGCGGGCATCAGAAAGGCCCGCGCGGCACTCCAACGCTTGCCCTGCTTCATGGTGTATTGAAACCATCCGGCCCCCTCTTGCACGATGCCGTTTACATCGTTGTTGCGCGGAATGCCGCATTCGGCACAAGCGTTAATGAATGCCTCGCCCATGGGCGTGTGATACCAATAGGCTTGTGTCACATTCAGCGGCCCGCCCTGCGCGTGGTAGTGATTGGTGAATTGTTCATTGTGCTCCGATTTTTTGAAGTAAGGAAGCACTTCGTCAAAGCCCCAGCCGTCACAGCCCTCGTTCTTCCACTCGTCATAGTCGGCATGCTGCCCGCGGATGTAGGCCATGGCGTTGGTGGAGCTGGAGCCTCCCAACACCTTTCCGCGGGGGTGGTAAATTTTCCGATTGCCCAGTGCGGGCTGTGGCTCGGTGTAGTAACAGTTCCAATCCACCGGGCCGTGGTGCAGTTGCAAGTAGGCTTGCGGTATGTGTATTTTAGGATTCGTATCGCGGCCCCCGGCTTCGATCAACAAAACCGTCTTGCCGGGGTCTTCCGTGAGCCGGTTCGCCAACACACATCCGGCCGAGCCCGCCCCAATGATGATGTAGTCGTAATTCACATGGCCAAGGTAGTGAGCCGCCACAAACAAACCGCATGGACATCGGTATCGACTTAACGTGCGAAAGACGCCAGCGGCCGATCGCGGCTAGCCGGTGGTAAACCACCGCCAGATTTTTCCCACCCATGTTTTGGGTGGCGGTGGTTGTGGTTTGTCGTCCTCGAATTTTTCGGTTATTGCACGCCCGCGGCTTTGCTTTTGCATCTTCTTCTTGTTCACCTGACTCAAGTAGCGGTATGCGCGCTGTTCTTTGCGTTGTTCGGCTTCCTTTTTTCGCTTTTCAATTTCGGCCTTGGCCTCCAAGTCGCGCTGCTCGGCAGGCGTGAGCGTGCGCTGGGTGCGGGGTGCCGGGCGTTCGCGGCCGGGGCGGTTGGCCTGCCTGCGCGGACGCTCGTGCCGCTTGGGGGCCTCCGCAGACAAGCCCTCCGAATCGTCCGGTGGTGTGCTCGACTCGTCTGTTTTTTCCTTTTTCCGGGGCGTGGGCAGGTCGATTTTCCCTAATACTTTCAGCCCTTGAAGTTCAATTTTCGGGGCTTTGATGACCTCGGCTTTTTCCTCTGTATTCCCGGCTTCCGCCAACCGTTGTTCGGGCTCGGGGGCCAGCGGTTCTGCCGGGGGTGGTGCCGCTTCGTTGGCGGCTGGTTTCTCTTCGGCCATCTCGGGTTCGTCCTCGAGCCACTCTACCCCTGCAAACAGTGCATCGGCCTTGAAGTGATGCAACACCGCCCGCACCTGTTCCTCGTTCAGGCGGGTATGGTTGCCCGCACCTTGGTAGTGAAACGTGGCCTCTACAAACGAAACAATTTGCGCGGGCTTTACCGATAGTTTCCGCGCCAGTGGACCGATTCTCATAGCTCGCTTGATAAAAAAAGCGTACAAATATAACGTTCCGCATGGCAATGGTGAAGCCGCGGGTTTAGATGGGCCGAATTACAAGAGGCCCTTCCTCCACTTCTTCTTCTCGCCTTGTTTCTTTTTTGAGTCGATGCGCTTTTGCTTGGTGGCAGCCGAGGGTTGTGTTGCCCTGCGTTTTTTGGGTTTGTGAAAGGCTTTGCGCAAGAGCATGTCCAGCTTGCGGAGGGTTTCCTCTTTGTTTTGGCCTTGTGTGCGCGCTTCTTGACTGGTCACAATCAAGTCGCCCTCGCGCGTGAGTTGGGTTTTCCATTTTTGCAGCAGCAGGTTCTTCTGCTCAGGCGTGAGCCGCACGGAGTTCGCCACCGAAAAACGCAATACCACCTTGGAGTTAACCTTGTTCACGTTTTGCCCACCCGGCCCGCTGGCGCGCGCAGTAGTAAACACCAACTCCGGCAAAAAGGTACTGGCGGTCACCATGGCCTAAACACCCTCCACCAGAATCATCCGGGTAATGGAAGCGGCTTGTCGAATGGCCTTGGCTGGGGCGTAGCTGTCCGAGCTCCACCAGGCTTTAGCCTGCGCCAGCGAGGGAAACTGAACCACCACGATGCGACCCGGCTGCCAATCCCCTTCCAGTGTTTCGGCCGCACCCCCACGCACCATAAATCGGCCGCCAAAGGGAACCAACGAAGCGGGCGTCAGTTTTTTATAGTCCTCGTACCGCTGCGGGTGGGTAATGGTCACGTCAACAATGAGGTAAGCGCTCATGGGGTACCGATAGTTTGGTTGACAAAAATACGCGTTGCCATGGATTTGTTTCACGCCAGCAGTGAGGGATCAATCGCTCGCGCAGCCAGAAACAGGGAGACAAACACGGCATTGTGGCCACCGTGAAAAAGCATGGCCCAGCCCAACCCACAACGGATGCGCACGTAGCCCAGCAATAACCCCATCACGATCTGCGGCAACGTAGCCAGCGGCCACACCAGCCAATGGGGTGTGCCATCATAGTTGGTGATGTGAACCAAGCCAAAACCCACAGCCGAGATAAAAAATAATGCGGGGAAGACGGTACCCCACCACCGCGGGCGAATGGCCGCGAAGGGTCGCAAAAAGGCGCGGAACACGAGCTCTTCCAGGAGCGGAGCCAGCACGCAGGCCAGCAAGAGTACTTGCCAGCCGGGCATCGACAGCAGCATCTCCAACAGATGGTCGCTGTAGCGCGGCATGATGCCCGTTTGCTCCAATACCGACAAAAGCAGCAGCGTGGGCAGCATGAGGGCCAAGTCCAACAACAGCAGGCGGCCGACCGTCTTTGCTTTCGCGACCGGTGTCATCGCTTCGCTATGGGGCAAGAAAATGGGTTTTTGGAGGTAGGCGAAAAAGGCCTGAGCGGTTGCTTTCATCGGCAACAAAGGTAGCATTTGGCACGAAGAGACAGGCGAAAGACGCCCGGGTTAAGCCCGTACCTGCGCAGGTGCACGTGTGACGCGAACGAAGAGAAACTTATGACGGCCGTGCCTTCGGTACTTTTATGCACGGGCGGGTTTGAATGCCGTATTCCAGGTGAGAGAGTCCGCGACTTGCGAAACAATCCGGGGCGATCCCTCGACCACAATTTCCTGCCCCCAATGAATGGTCACGGTCTCCAATCCGCCCCAGCGGAAAAACAGGCGATAAAACCAGCCGGTGGCTTCATAGCGCACGGTGTGTTCGTGGTGCTCCGCTACCCGTGTATCGTGGCTCAGCACGTTATCGTGTAGCTTCTCGCGAAAGGCGTCAATGGACTGATAGTCGTTTATGAACAGCGTGATTTTGCGCGCGCTGTTTGTGAACACAGCCGCCAACAGCAGAGGTTGCAAAAACGCCCACACCCAACTCCTTGAGTAGTCAAACAACGGCTCGCCTGCCAGGGCTTTGACTATCCAAGTCAAGCCGTTGGACAACGTCAACAACAGGATTGCCGTGCGAAGAAACAGTTTGCCGCTCCACGGGGCGATTTCTTTTCGGATGCGCATGGGGGAATTTTTACGTTTCGTGTAACGAAGGTACTCATCCACCGGCACCCGCGCAAGGTGGTCGCCCCGGCATTACGCCATCAGCATTTCAATGTCTTCGCGCGTGAGCGTTTTGATCACGTTTTCTTCGTTCTGGATCAAGCTCTCCGACAATTTGAGTTTATGCTTCTGCAGGGCCAGTATCTTTTCCTCTACCGTGTTGCGGGTGATGAACTTGTAGGTAAACACGCGCTTCTTTTGGCCGATGCGGTGAGCGCGATCCGTTGCTTGGGCTTCTACGGCCGGGTTCCACCACGGGTCCATGATAAACACATAGTCGGCCTCGGTCAGGTTCAAGCCCAGCCCACCGGCTTTGATGGAAATCAGGAACACGCGTATTTTTTCGCTCTTGCTAAACTTTTCTACTTGCTCCCTGCGGTCGGTGCTGGATCCGTCCAAATAGGCAAACGGTATTTTTTTGCCGTTGAGCACTTCCTTGATCAAATCCAGGTGTTTCACAAACTGACTAAAGATCAACAGCTTGTGGCCTTCAAAAAGGGCGTTGTCGATCATGTGCGACACATCGTCCAGTTTGCCGGACGTACCCGTGTATGCCGCATCGATCATGCGGGGGTGGTTGGACAGTTGCCGCAACTTGGTCAATCCTTCCAAAATGGTAAAGCGCGATTGGCCAATGCCCTCTTTGTCGATGAGGTTGAGGATCTTTTCGCGGTAGTATGCCTTGGCCTCTTCGTATTTCTGTTCCTGATCAGCCGTCATGTTGGTATAGTAGATGTTCTCTACTTTCTCGGGCAGCTCGGTAGCGACTTGCGACTTGAGCCTGCGCAAGACAAACGGCTTGATGACGGCATTGAGTTTTTTCGTCTTGGCCTCGTCTGCTTTCTTCTCAATGGGCACTTGGTATTCGTTTTTGAAAAACGTGTGCGTGCCCAACAGCCCGGGGTTGATAAACGTCATCTGCGACCACAAGTCCAGCGTGGTGTTTTCCAGCGGGGTGCCCGTGAGGGTGAGGCGGTACCGCGACTTCAATTGCATGACGGCTTTGGCAATGTTGGATGTGGGGTTTTTGATCACCTGCGATTCATCCAGGATGATGTAGTTGAAATAAAACTGCGACAGCGTTTCCACGTCCAACCGGGTGATGCCATAGGAAGTAAGTACCACATCGTATTTGGCAAAACGCGCTACGTCTTTGACGCGTTGGGTGCCGGTGTACACCAGAATTTTCAATTGAGGCGCAAATTTGCCAGCCTCCATCTCCCAGTTGTAAATCAATGAGGTGGGCATGACCAGCAGCGAAGTGCCGGCATTGCCTTTTTCTTTTTCCGATTGCAGCAGGGCCAGCGTTTGCTCTGTTTTGCCCTAGCCCATGTCATCCGCCAGGCAGCCGCCGTAATGAAATTCATTCAAGAAGCGCAGCCAGTTATAGCCCGCCTTTTGGTATGGCCGCAACGACCCCTGAAAGCCGGCCGGCACGGGGTAGTCTTTGATGCCGGTAAAGTGCCGTAAATTTTTCAGCCGCTCGCTCATGTGCACTTTGGCCAGGTTGCCTTCTTGCAACTCCATGAGCAGGTTGAGGTGGTATTTCTTCAACACGGGCTTTTCGGCATCGCCCTGGGTCTCGCTCATGGCAAACAGATCGCCATATTTGATCAGCCACGCTTCGGGTATGATGGCGATTTCACCATTGGGCAATTTGAATTCCACCTTCTTTTTGAGGATCAGCTTGCGCAGTTCCTTGAAGCTGATTTCGTATTCGCCAAACCGGATTTTGGCATGGATGTCAAACCAGTCGATATTCTCTTTGACTTCCAACTCAATCACTGCCTTGCCCACAAAGTATTTTTTGTCGCGGTTTTCGGGCTGGCTTACTTCAAAGCCCAGGTTCAGCAGGTTGACGCGGTTTTCGTTCAGCCACGAGAAGGCATGGGCTTTGTCTACCGCCACGCGAAAGCCTTTCAGCGGTAAGCCCAGCTTGATCAAGGTCTGCGCGTATTTTTTCTCGGCTTCCAATTGGCGCTTCACCCGGTGAAAGACATACGCGCTCTCCTTTTTTTCCATAGACACGCTCACCGTGCCAAAGGCTTCTCCGCGAAAGCGGTGTTTGCCATACTTAAATGAGAGGTCGAAAAAAATCTTGCCCGTTTCGTCATCGGCCCGTTCTTTCGGGGCTTCGTCAAAAAGCGAAGGTGCTTCGCTGGCACTGGCGGTGGTTTGGAGTTCGGATAAGGTAAGCAACGGGTGTGGGTCGTAGTCGGTTTTGACGATTTCGAACCCCTCCACGTCAATATCCTCAAACGAGGCGATGAGCGGAGCAATGAAGCGGGTGTAGTAGGTTTCTTCCAGGTTTTTGGGAATGACCACATTTTTCTTCGCCAGGAAGGGCAGCAGCTTTTTGCCGTCCACATGCCGTTCAAAGCCATAGAGTTTGCCGTTCACCACCATCCACGCGGGGTTTTTGCACACGAGGTAGGCCGCGGGGTTGGGGATGTCCATCTTTTTGCCCTCGTAGGTGAGCGTGGGGTAGTACACGGTGCTATCCGCGGTTTTTCGGAAGTGGAAAAGTATTTGCGCCCGTTTGTCAAGCACGTCCAGTCTTTTCCAGGTGGGCTCACCGTCATTGCCCATCTCAAAAAGCATTTTGCCCTTGAGTTTGTCAAGCACCTCGCTGCGTTTGGTTTCCAGGTAGCGCTCTATTTCCTCTTGCACCCACTCATTACCTTTTTGCTTGTCGTACGTCTTGGCAAAAAACTCATTGGGCTTCATGGCCTTGGTGCTGAACTTCTTCAAGATCACGTCCTGGCTCATTTTATCCATCAGCTCAATGAGTTCAAAGTCGCGCGCATCCAACCCGCGGCTAAACTCACGCGCGTTTTTGGATGAGATGTTTTGGTGTTGGTATGTGAGCTTGCCTTTTTCGTCCAGGTGCACGATGAACGACTCGAACAGATAGCCGAGGTACTCGTGCTGGTAGAGCGAGTAAATGATTTGAAACGGTTGGGAAGCGGAAACCTTCATGGCACGTGTCGTTTGCTTTTTTCGCGCTTATTCAACCAAAGAAGCTATTCAGCAGCGTCTCAACCGAATTTTGAAAAAAGCAGAATCGCAAAATAGCTCTATTTGCAGGGCAAAACCATGCTTTTTTGATTTATACCTTACATGTTTGGTACATGGGTGCTGCTAGTGGGCATCCGGGCGATAGCTGCGCGCGGCCACCGAGGCGGGGTAAAACGAAATGGTCAGCGTAATGGCAATCTGCGTGGTTACGGTCAGGGCGAAGTCCGATGCCTTCATGGCCACGGGGTAGTTGGTTACGATGGCATTCTCCATGCCCATGCCCACCAGGCCTACGTGTTGCTGCAACAGGCAAACCACCGTGCCAAGCACCAGCCCGGCCCCGGCCCCGATAAAGGCAATGAGGGCACCTTGATGGACAAAAACAGCGCGGATGGTAGTGTCGCGCGCGCCCATTGCGAAGAGGATGGCCACATCGCGCTTTTTGTCGATCACCAACATCATCAGCGAAAAAAAGATATTGATGGACGAGATGAGCAGCAGCAGCGCAAAACTGACAAACGCAAAGAGTTTTTCAATTTTGAGCAGGCGGTATAGGTCTTTGTGTTGCTCTTCGTTGGTGAGCACCACAAAGCCGGGGCCCAGCCGCTTTTCCAGCCGTTGCTTGACGGCCGCGGTTTGGCCATCGGTCATCACCTCCAGCGAAGTGCGCCTGTTGGCGTAGTTGAGCAGCCGCTCAGCAAATGCCAGCGGCACGAGGATGTAGTTTTCATCGATGTTTTTCTCGATGGAGAACACGCCACTCACACGCAGGTTTTGTTGAAAATACAGATCGGCCGGGTTGGCCGAGCGGCTTTTTTGATTTTTGATGTAGAACACCTGAAGCGGGTTGAAGTCATCGGCCAACGGCAAGGAAAGCGCATACTGCACGCCTTGTCCGATCACGGCATATTCCACGCTGTCTTTGGTAAGCCACAAATCCCCTTGCTGAATGGCCTCGTCCAGGCGGTGCTGGTCGATAAAATTCTGGCTCACGCCTTTGAGGGTAGCCACCATGTCGGCTCCGCGGTAGCGCACATAGGCATAGTCTTCGATAACCTCGGTTACAATTTTCACCCCCGGTACGTGGCTGAGCTGCTGCCGTAGCGAATCTGTGACCGGGAACGATTTTCCCTTGGCCGGAGCGATTTTGAGCTCGGGGTCGAAGCGGCTGTTGAGCGAGCGCAGCAGCCCCTCCAGGCCGTTGAATACGGAAAGCACGATGATGAGCGCTGCGGTAGCCAATGCCAGCGCTACCATGGACAGGATGGAGATGATGTTGATAAAATTCTTTTTCCTGCGCGAAAGAAAATAGCGCCTCGCAACAAAGAGCGGGAAGTTCACCGGGGTTAGCTCACTTTGGTTTCGGGCGGAATCTGCAGATTGCGGATGATCTCCTCCACGCGTTGGGCCGATTCTTCCAGTTCATCAAGGATAAAGATCAGCTCGGGAATGATGCGCACTTGCCTGCGGATGATGTCACCCAATTCCTTTCGGATTTCGCTCTTACGCGCATTGAGCTTTGCCAGCACGCCCGGTTTGTCTTGGGAAAGGGTGAGCCCCAGGTAGATCTTGGCCACGGATAAATCGGGGCTCATGCGCACCTCGGCAATACTGATGAACGAATTGCCCACGATGCCTTTTTTGTCGCGCTGAAAAATACCGCTCAGTTCTTTTTGAATCATGCGGGCTACCTTCTGCTGCCGTACCGTGCTGCTCATGGTGCAAAGATAAGAAATTAGTACCTTTGAGGATGGGAGTACACAGTCTTAAAAAATGCATGAAACCCGTGGGCGAAACGATTACCAATGACAAAGCACTTGCTTTGCGGGAGCCGTTGGAAGCTCCCCATCGCATTAAGCTGGATCGTACCCTATCACCGGCCAAGAACATCTCACGTAAGCTGTACACGCGTATCACCACCCAAAAGGCCAAACAACTGCATCGCAAACTTGAAAAAATGCGCAATGAATGGAGCCGCAGTTGATTGACACCAATTGTATTATTGATTTTGCCACCGGTTCATTGCCACGTCAGGCGGTTTCTTTTTTAAAAAAAGTGCTTGACCGTCACCCCAGGCTTTCCGTGATCAACAAAATGGAGTTACTCCGTTTTTTCTCCGTGCCGGCATCGGTGGTTGAGTTTGTTTCCCATGCGCATGTGATCGGGCTTGGCGAACAAAACGTTGCCGCCACCACCTCCCTTCGCAAAAGGCACGCCATCAACCTTTCAGATGCCATCGTTGCAGCCATCGGTCTGATTTATCGCCTGCCGCTGGTGTGGCGCACGAAGGCTGATTTTGGCGGCCGCTAAGAAATGGGTATGCTCCGCTTTTTCCGCATCAACGACCCCTACCGTTTGCTGGCCGTGTTGGCGGTCGTCATCGCCTTAGGCCTTACCCTTTTGCTGGACGCGCCTCCCCAAACCATCCGGCAGTTGCATGCGCGGGTGGTGGGCCAAATGATGACGGCCGACCAGCAACTCTACACCGAGCTGTGGGACACCGTACCGCCTCTGCAAGCGGTGTTTGATCAATTCTGCTTTTGGGTGTTTGGGCCCTCGGCTACGGCCCGGCAAATACTCGCCCTGATTTTTGTTTTCGTACAGGCCAGCTACTTCGCCATTTTCCTCATCCGCGCCAAAGCCTATACCGAAAACACCTACCTGCCCGCGCTGCTGTTTGTAGTCACTGCGTTCTATTCATTCGATACGTTTCAACTGACGCCCGAGCTTTTTTCGTCTTTCTTCCTGTTGCTCGCGTTGGGTAACCTTTTTCGCGAAATCGAATTTCGGCAGCAACGCGATGCCACCATTTTCAATTTGGGCATCTATTTGTCGCTGGCCTCACTCACGGTTTTTGTCCACGCCATTTTTTTGCCCGTGGCCTTGGTGGTGCTGTTGCTCTTTGCGCAGGCCGATGCGCGAAAAATTGTGTTGCTGATACTCGGCTTTCTGTTACCCCATATGGCGTTGGCGGGTTGGTATTTTATCCACGATGGCCTGGGCTTGCTCTGGAGCCACTATTACCACGCACAGTTGACGCGCGCGGTGCCCGACCTGGTGCCGGGCAAAACAATGCTGGTTTTTTGTGCGTTGCCGTTGGTCTATCTTGTGTTTGCCTTGTTTATGATGAGCCGCGAGGCGCGCCTGACCCGCTACCAAACCCAACTGCTGCAGGCCATGTTGCTGTGGCAACTGGGCGGCATGATTATGTACGTGTTGGTGCCGGGGTTGCAGCCGGCCAGCTTGCTGCCACTGCTTCCGCCCTGGGTGTATTTGACAAGCTATTACTTGCTGCTCATCCGCAGAAAATGGCTGGCCGAACTTTCGCTATGGTTTTTTGTGGTGGGCACGGTTGCGTTGAGTTTGCTGGCGCGCCACGGCAAGCTATCGTACATCGACTACTCGGCATTGGTGGTTACCCCCTCCCCCCGTGCCGAAAAAATCGCGCAGAAAAAAGTTATGATCCTGGCCGATGACCTTGCGCTGTATGACCACAACCAGCCGGCTTCCTTTTTCTTGGACTGGTCGGTAAGCCAAGCCGTTTTTGAAGACCCTGATGCCATCGGCAACATCTTGCTCCTGGACCGGTGCTTTCAACATCACACGCCCGAGGTGATTGTGGACCCCGGCAACTACCTGTCTGCGATCATCGTGCGGCTACCCCGTTTACAAGGGCGCTATCAGCGGCAAGATGAAAATTGGCTGTTGATCAGCAAGTGATTTTGGACACCCTGCGCTCATGGCGGCCGCCTTCAAAGGCCGTGTGCAGAAAGCGGTCGACAATTTTTTCGGCCTCCGCGTACGCGATAAACCGGGCCGGAACACACACGATGTTGGCATTGTTGTGCAGGCGTGCCAGCGAAGCAAGTTCTTCCGTCCAGCAGATGGCCGCGCGGATGCCTTGGTGCTTGTTGGCCGTGATGGCCACGCCATTGGCGCTTCCGCAGATAAGAATACCCAACTCAAACTCGCCTTTTTCCACCGCCCTTGCCACGGGGTGGGCAAAATCAGGATAGTCTGCTGATTCGGTCGTATGCGTCCCAAAGTCTTTTACCGTGTAGCCCTGGCTGAGCAGTGCTTTCTTCAGCAACTCTTTGTACTCAAAGCCGGCATGGTCGGCACCGATGGCGAGGGTGGGGTTCATGAGGGCGAAGGTCTGCGTAACGCGCGAAAATTCAAAACTACGCGGCCGCGGCTTCTTCTTTTTCTTTCCTGCGGATGACACCCGCGGAGATGAAGATGCTCACTTCGTACAGCAGATACAACGGCAGCGAAATCAACGACTGGCTCAGCGGATCGGGTGGCGTCACAATGGCGCCCAGCACCAAAATGCCGATGAGCGCATACTTGCGGTTTTTGCGCATAAACTGGGGCGTGATCATGCCGATCTTGGTCAGGAAATACACCACCACAGGTAATTGAAACAACAGCCCGCTGCCAAAGACCAGCGCTACCATGGTTGAGACCACCGAGGTGATGTCAAACTCATTGGAGATAACTGGGCTGATGCTGTACGTGGACAGAAACCAAATGGCCAGCGGACACATCACAAAATAGCCAAACAGCACCCCGATGATAAAAAGCGAAGACACGGCAAACACGGCCCCGCGCGAGGACTTCTTCTCTTTGAACCGCAAGCCGGGTTTGATAAAACTCCAGATTTGCCAAAACACATAGGGAAACGCCAGCACAAAACCCAAGACAAAAGCCGTGGTCAGTTGCATCGTAAACTGGCCCGTCATAAAACGGCTTTGCACTTTAAACGGAAAGGGCTTGGCACACAGCGCCTCCTCCGCCCCCGTAGCCTCGCCCAACTTGCAAAGCAATTGAAACGTGGGAAAATCAATGCGTGTAGGGGCAAAGATGATGTTGTGAAAAATCCATTGTGTGAAAAAGAACGACACGATCATGAAGATGAGGATGGCGGCCACCGACTTCACAATGTGCCAGCGCAGCTCCTCGAGGTGATCGAGAAACGACATTTCCTTTTCTTCCGGGTAATCGTCAGGCTGGTCCAGCGGCATGTGTCAACAAACAAATCGTGAAAACAAAAAACATCAGGCGTACAACGGGAACTTCTTCATGAACGTGTTCACCTTGCGCTTCACGTTTTTCAAATGTTTGACATCCGTGGGTTTTGTCAATGCTTCATCAATCAACTCCACCACTTTGATGACGTCTTTTTCCAGGAGCCCGCGGGTGGTGATGGCGGGTGTGCCGATGCGCATGCCGGAAGTAACCATGGGCGACTCAGTATCGAAGGGCACCATATTTTTGTTGATGGTGATATCCGCCTGAATCAACGCCTCTTCAGCCGCTTTGCCCGTCAGCTTCTTCGAGCGCAGGTCGATCAGCATCAAATGATTGTCTGTTCCGTTCGAAATGATTTTGTAGCCGCGTTTGACAAACTCGGCCGCCATCGCTTTGGCATTTTTGGCCACTTGTACGATGTATTCGAGATATTCATCTGTCAAGGCTTCGCCAAACGCAATGGCCTTGGCTGCAATGACATGCTCCAGCGGGCCTCCTTGCGTGCCGGGGAAAACACCTGAATCCAACACCGAGCCCAGTTTTCGCAGCTCGCCTTTGGGCGTTTTCAACCCCATCGGATTGTCCATGTTTTTGCCCACCATGATGAGGCCTCCGCGCGGGCCGCGCAATGTCTTGTGGGTAGTGGTGGTCACTATGTGGCAATGCTCCATGGGGTCGTTGAGCAACCCACGCGCGATGAGCCCCGAAGGATGTGAAATATCGGCCAACAAAATGGCTCCTACCGCATCGGCTGCCTGGCGCAGCTTTTGGTAATCCCAGTCGCGGCTGTAGGCGCTGGCACCACAGATGATCATTTTGGGCTTCTCCCGCTGTGCCGTTTCAATTACTTTGTCAAAATCAATGAGGCCGCTTTCTTGCTCCACGCCATAAAACGAAGGCTGATAGAGTTTGCCCGAAAAATTAACGGGTGAGCCATGCGTGAGGTGGCCCCCGTGCGACAAGTCAAACCCCAATATCTTGTCTCCGGGTTTTAAGCATGCCAGCATCACGGCTGCGTTGGCTTGCGCCCCCGAGTGTGGTTGTACGTTGGCCCATTCGGCCCCAAACAACTCTTTTACCCGGTCAATGGCCAGTTGCTCCACTTCGTCCACCACTTCGCAGCCGCCATAGTACCGCTTGCCGGGCAGGCCTTCGGCATATTTATTTGTGAGTACCGAGCCCTGGGCCTTCATGACTTGCGGTGAGGCAAAATTTTCCGAAGCAATCAGCTCGATGCCGCTCTCCTGGCGATGTTTTTCTTTCTCGATAAGGTCAAAAACCAACTTGTCGCGTTTCATGAGTCAGGGGAAAAAATGGAAGGCCAAAAATAGGTCAGGCAGGAGCCATTGCCAAATAAATTGCGCCCTCATACAAGCCCGTTCGGGGGTTTTGAGAAGAGGAGGGTCATCCGCGCAAGCGCCATGGGCAGCGCACCCAGCCGTGGCAACCGCTTACGGCTGGCGCATCAACAACTGCCGCAGCGCCTCACCGGCTTCTCCATCAACGGTCAACTGGTTGCGAATGGGTTTGTGATCAAGGGAGGTGGCAATGGCAGCGCGCGTGGTGAGGTCTCGCTCGGCCGATCGTCCAGCAATCTGCAACCCCGTGATTTCGTTTAGCGCCAGATTCAGGAGTCGCTCGCGCGTATCGCCCAGCGGAAATATCCATAGGCGATTGTCTTCATCAAATCGGTTGGGCACAAACCCATTGCCATAGTCAGATTGATTCAACTTGTTGAATGATTTCACCACGATGGGTTGCATGCCCCAGGTATTGCGAGGTTCGTTTTCTTCATACAGACTGATGGAGCCCACATTTTTGCCCACCGTTTGATTGCCAATCAAAAATACCTCCATGAATGGCCGAAGCCCATTGATGAGCAACTCGCTGGCGGATGCTGTGCGTGAACCCGTGAGAATGAACACACGCTGCAATTGGCTGCCCACGTTTTGTGCTTTGTTTGTAAACTTTACCTCCAAAAAACCGGGCCCCAAAGCAGGATCGTTGATGATGGCTTGGGTAAGACCCTCATTGTACTGGCGCTTGACAAAAATATCGCTGGTGGTTGCGTTCTTAACAATCAGACTGGCCAAGTTGCGCGTAGCCGTTTCCGATCCTCCACTGTTGAAGCGCAAGTCCACGATCAAGTCGGTGATGCCGGCACTTTTGAAATTCGTAAAAATCTGATCCATTTCGGTGTTATACACTGTGCTGCCCTCGGTGGGCCCGGTGCCGAAAAAGTTATACACGTAGTAGCCAATTTTGTGATCGGGAAATTGAGTGAATACCGTGTGGTAGAAGTTTGGATTCTCGGCAAATTCAACTGTGTTTAGCTGCAGCGGAGTGGCGGCACCAAACGTACCCGATTCGATATTGATAGGTCGGTATTCGAGGGTGTGTGGTTCTCCGATTTGCGAAAGAAGCGTGCGGTAGTTTTGTTCGGTAATGGTTTGGCCGTTGATCTTGGTGATCACATCGCCCCGTTTGAGGGCGGTGCCACTGGCCGGTGAGTTGGGCTTAACATAAAGTACTTGTGCAATGACATTGCCGGGGGCATTGCCATCGAGGTATAAAACGAACTCATAGCCGGCTTCTTTATTCACCCCGCGCAGGGAATTGAGCAGCTCTTGAAAGTTTTCCTGAATCCACGAAAACCGATCCTCATTGGAAAGCAGGCTTTCAAAAAAAAGGTCGGGTGTCAGCGTCTTGGTGGGGGCGGCCGGAATATCGTTTGTCCAGTAGTAGTAAAAACGCATGTTTTCCAATATCCACGAGTTGACACTATCGTTTGGATTATTGGGCGCAGGCGCCTCGTCTTTACAACTGATCGAAACGAATACGGTTGCCAACACTAACACGAACCACCGAAGAACTCTCATATTTGTGCTTTTTTGGAACAACGAATGTATACACCAGGCCGCAAAAAAGAAAACGCCCGGCTTGAACAAAATGGTATGACACACACGGCTTTCTTGTATTTTTAGGCGCCTGACCTATGGAAGAACTGGATGCCGTGCGGCTCAACTTTAGCAGCGACAGCCTGTGGGTGTTAAATGTCGTGTTGGCCATCCTCCTGTTTGGGGTGGCGTTGGAACTGAAAACCGCTGATTTCAAACGCCTGGCCGATAACCCGCGCGCATCCCTGATCGGTATTGCCTGTCAGTTTTTGCTGCTGCCCGCAATCACCTTTGGGTTAGTGTGGGCCGTGCGCCCCCATCCCAGCATTGCGCTGGGCATGATGTTGGTGGCCGCCTGTCCGGGCGGAAACATCTCCAATTTTCTGACCCATTTTGCGCGCGGCAACACCGCCCTGTCAGTAAGCCTGACCGCTATCGGCACGGTGTTGGCCATCGTGGCCACACCCCTTAACCTGGCCGTGTGGGCCGGGTGGTATCCTCCTACGTCCGGCCTTCTACGCCACATTTCGCTCGACCCCTGGAACATGATCCAAACGATTGTCACACTCGCAGGTCTGCCGTTGGCCCTGGGCATGCTGGTGGCGCACTACACCCCGGCCTTGGCCAAGAAACTTACCGTGTATGTAAAGCCCCTTTCGATACTCGTTTTTGTGGCTTTTGTGCTTCTCGCTTTTGGCAACAATGTCGATCACTTCCAGCGGCACATCCACCGGGTGGCGGTGTTGGTGTTTGTGCACAACGCCCTGGCCTTACTCACCGGCTTTTGGGCCGCCCGGTGGGGTGGGCTTTCGCTGACGGACCAAAAAACCATAGCGCTGGAGACGGGTATTCAGAACTCCGGCCTGGGATTGATCCTGATCTTCCGCTTTTTTGATGGCATGGGCGGCATGGCGCTGGTGGCGGCCTGGTGGGGCATTTGGCACATCGTGTCGGGATTGGCGTTGGCCTATTACTGGTCGCGCGGCCACGCAACCCAACCGGTCTCGTGATGCCGCGCGTGTGGTATTACTTGCTCCGGACGTATGTGCGCCTAGGGCTGTTCTTTTTTTACCGCAAGATGATCGTTCGCGGAGTTGATCACCTTCCGCAGGGGCCCATCCTGTTTGCGCCTAACCATCAAAATGCCTTCATGGATGCGCTTCTGGTCGTGTGCACCAATCATCGGTTCACCCACTTTTTGGCCCGGGCCGACATCTTCAAAAAACGCTTGGTGCGAGGGTTGCTTTCCACACTCAACCTTCTGCCCGTGTACCGCTTGCGCGATGGGTTTGAAAACCTGCCCCGCAATCAACAAACGTTTGATACCACCAGCAAGCTGTTTGCGCGCGGCCACTCGCTGATTCTTTTTCCTGAAGGAAACCATGGGGCGCAGCGAAGGGTGCGGCCTCTGAGCAAAGGATTTACACGCCTCGTTTTTGACTTTCTGCGCAAGCATCCGACCCAAACCTTGCACATTGTGCCCGTGGGTTTGAACTATGAGGCGCATCGGCAGTTCCGAAGCGCTGTCAGCATCTGGTATGGCCGGCCCATCGCGGTAACAGCCGAAGCCTTGCTAAACGAAACGGCCGAAGCGCAACGCTTGCGGCTGCAGGTGTCCGAGGCCTTGAAAAAGCTTACCACGCACATCGAAGATTCGGCACGCCACGATGCCCTCGTTTGGCAACTGGAACGTGCCGGAGCCACCCACCTATACCCGGCCCACAGCCAGGCGTTGATCGACCGCATCTTACGGGGCGAGCGTCTGCCCGAGGTGCCCCTTGCCAAACGGAAAATCAATTTTTTATGGCGTTGGTTGCATACCCCCGTGTTGGCCGTGTGGCGCAGGCAACGGGCCGGCATCCAGGACCCCGTGTTTGTGGCCTCGCTCAAGTTTGCTTTTGGGCTGTTTGTCTTTCCCCTGTACTATTTGGCGGTGGGCAGCGCGCTCATGTGGGCCGTTAACGGATGGGTGGCGGCAGGCGTATGCGCGTGCCTGGTTGTTTCAACTTTGGTGACCGTACGCGCCACACCTTGAAACACCCCGTGGCTGATGGCCGAGCAGTTTGCAAACGCTTGGGGCAACGGCTACCTTCGGGGCTTTTTCAATCCCCATGGCAAAATCCCCTTCCTCCCTGCCACCCAAAAGCGATGTCGTGCTGATGGGCGCAGGCATCATGAGTGCCACCCTCGGTATCATTTTAAAAGAGTTAGACCCCGACATTACCATTCAGATTTTTGAACGCCTGGACGTGGCCGGTATGGAAAGTTCCGATGCGTGGAATAATGCCGGCACGGGGCATGCGGCCTTCTGCGAGTTGAACTACACGCCCCAAAAGGCCGATGGCACGGTAGATGTGGCCAAAGCGTTGAAGATTGCCGAGTCGTTTGAGGTGTCGCGCGAATTTTGGGCTTACCTGGTGGAAAAAAAATACCTGACCACCCCGACCGACTTCATCACGAAAGTGCCGCACATGAGTTTGGTGTGGGGCGATGACAACGTGGACTTTCTGCGCAAGCGCTATGCGTTGCTGCGCCAATGCTGTCTTTTTACGGACATGGCCTACACCGAAAATCGCGAAGAGATGGAGGCCTGGGCCCCGATTGTGATGCGCGGCCGCAGCAAAAAAATACCCGTGGCCGCTACACGCATGGACATGGGCACCGATGTAAACTTTGGTACCCTCACACGCGGCATGATTGACCAACTGGGCAAGATGCCGGGCGTGAGTGTCCATTACCACAGTGAGTGTCTGGACCTTGACCCCGATGGAAAAGGCGGCTGGGACGTTTTTGTGAAAGACCTGACCACCGGAAAAAAGCTACAGACCAATGCGCGTTTTTGCTTTATCGGGGCGGGCGGTGCTACGCTGCATTTACTCAAGCGGGCTGAAATCAATGAGCGCAAGGGCTATGGCGGCTTTCCGGTGAGTGGACTATGGCTCAAATGCCTCAATGAAGAACTGATTCAAAAACACCACGCCAAGGTGTATGGCAAAGCCAGCGTGGGTTCGCCCCCGATGTCCGTGCCGCACGTGGACACGCGCATCATCAACGGCAAAAAGGAATTGCTTTTTGGCCCCTTTGCGGGATTTTCTACCAAGTTTTTAAAGAACGGCTCGTTGATGGATTTGCCCATGTCCATCAAGCTGGACAATCTCATGCCCATGATTTTTGCCGGCATCAAAAACGTGCCGCTGACGAAGTACTTGATTGAACAACTGCGGCTCACACCGGAGGATCGGCTGGCGGCCCTGCGCGAATACGTACCCTTCACCAAACTGGAAGACTGGGAACTGAAAGAAGCCGGCCAGCGAGTGCAAGTGATCAAAAAGCATGAGAAGGAAGGTGGCGTGCTGGAGTTTGGCACCGAGTTGGTTGTGTCAGAAGACGGAACGGTGGCGGCCTTGTTGGGTGCTTCGCCCGGAGCCTCTACTGCGGTAGCCATGATGTTGGAGTTAGTGCAGCGGTGCTTTAAAAAGCAAGCCAAAACCGATGCGTGGCAAAGCAAGATACGAGCAATGGCCCCTTCCTTTGGGCAGTCGCTCGCCAAGAATCCCAACCTGATGGTGGATTCGCGCACGCGCACCAATGCCGTGCTCCAGTTGGATTAAACCGGATTCAGCCCCCCGTCTGCCGCGGTCGTTGGCAAAAACGAACACCTTGCCTGTCCATGCATGAACAGTAGAGCGCAACAGACCGGGCCGACAGCCGCTTTTGGACGCCTTTGGCGGGCATTCTATTTCTGGAAAGCTTTTTGAATGGATGTGGAAACAAATGCAATCGCTATGACAAAAGCTACCACATTGGCCGTTGTGCTTATTCTCGTGCTCACATTCCCTTTTTGGATCGGCCTGGCCGGGGGCGTGCTGGGGCTGATCGGTGGGTTGTTTGGTCTGTTGACCGGTTTGATCGCAGGTGCGTTTGGCTTGTTGGCCGCCTTGATGGGCGGTATCTTGGGTGGAATCGGCTCGTTGTTTTCGTGGTGCTGGAGTGGGGATGCGGACACCCTGCTTTGGTGCGTGGCAGCAGCCGTGGTCATAGCCGTGGTGACGCGCCAACACACTCGTAGCTAATTCCGGCTGTTTGGCTGCTGGCGGTTGTCTGGCTTGCCCCGATGCATTATTATTGCGGCCTCAAAAATCAAACTTTTAACTACTCATGAAGAAAATCATTTTAGCCGGAGTATGCGTGTTGCTGACCAGCGTTGCTTTTGCGCAGGGCAATCTGGGCAAGGGCGGCAAACAACTGAATGCGGGTGTTGGCTTCTCCTCGTTTGGCGTGCCGGTGTACGTGGGTGCCGACTTTGGCGTGCACGAGTCCATTTCCATTGGGCCGCGCTTTTCGTATCGTAACTATGGCAATCGGGTTGGTGGGCTGCGTTACAACCAGTCGCTCACCGTGTTGTCATTCAATGGCAATTATCACTTTAACACGTTGCTCAACCTGCCCCCGGAGTGGAATTTGTATGCCGGCTTGACGCTTGGCTACTACTTCTGGTCGGATATCCGTTGGAACGATGGTCGAAACGATTTATTCGATGGGGAAGGCTCGGGTGTGGGGCTGGACCTTCAGGTTGGTGGCCGTTACTTTTTTGATGAGAAGTGGGGTGTGAATTTGGAATTTGGCGGGGGCACCATTTCAGGCGGTAGCTTTGGCATCACGTACAAATTGTAGACGTCTCAAAAAATAGCCGTTTCAAAAAACGACTCTACAATGGGTCAGAACAAAATTTGATTTTGGCGTTCCTTCGAGCTTCTTTGTGAAACTTTGAGTAGTAATTTACTACGCGGAGTTTCACAAAGAAGCGCGGAGTTACACAAAGCCACATTCAAAATAGTTGCGCGTCCTTGCGACTAAACCTACCTTTTGATTCTTTGCGTTTCTTTGAGCTTCTCTGTGCAACTCTGCGTAGCGGATTTTACATCCCAGCCGCATAAAGAAGCGCGGAGCTCCTACTCCCTTTTTCCCTTGATCGGAAACGATCCAAACTGCCCGAATGCCATCGTTCCTGCCAGCTCATCGCCCGTGATCGCGGACTTCACTTGCACTACGGTGCTGTTGCCGCCAAACGAAAGCGTATACTCAAACACGAGCTCGTTGCCGGTTACCTTGATGTTTTGGAGCGGCAGCGTCCGGTTGCCCATGCGGGCACTGGTCATGGTACCCGTGTAACCATCGGCCGTTTTTTCGATCACGATTTTTCCTTCGCCTCCCTGTGGCGACTCTACGGTGTAATTCCAGGTACCTTCTGCCTTGGCTACGGCTGTCGGGTCTGATTTTACTTCGGGTGCCTTGGCGGGTACTGCCGGTGCTGCGGGGCGCTGGCCTCCGCCACGCTGGCCTCCGCCAAAGCCCCCACCGCCCTGCATGCCACCACCCATGTCTGCGGCCCCTCCGCCATCGCCTTCTTTCAAGTCATCGTTGTTCACATTGCGGCCACGCCTGCGCGGCTGGTCAAAGCTCATTTTGCCAATGCGGTAGCTAAAGTTCACGCGCACGCTCCAGTTGTTGAGCACGGTGGTGCTCCGCTGGTCGATGAGCGGGGTTTCCAGGCCGTTGCGTATCTTCATCGAAGGGGCCAGAAAATTCTCCAACCCCATGCCTACGCTGCCTTTTTTATTGTTGAACTCTTTGCGCGCGCCCAGGCTGTAGATGCCAAAGCCACCCTGGAAGCCTTGCAGTTGAATTCTTCTGCCGCGATAAAAGCTGAACGTCTGGAGGGCCCATCCTTTGCCCAGGTCGTATCCGCCAAATATCCGGCCGCTGTATACCCAGCCCGTGTTGGCCGCATTTTGGGTAGGGTCAGGCACGTTGTTCGCGAGGTCAGCATAGTACACATCACCTCCGCCATTCAACGAAAGTTTGCCAATGGAGACGTTGGCAAAAAAGCTCATGCCGTAGGCGTTTTCGCTGCCAATGTTGGCGTAGTTGGTGATGATGGTATCGGCCGAAAACCTACGAAGGCTTTGAATGGCGTTGTTGCTGTTGCGTACAAAGCCCGTAAAGTTCAGGGACGTGCCCTTGATAAACGTGCTGTAGCCCACTTCGTAGTTGTTGGTGAACTCGGGATCCAACACTGGATTGCCAATGGTCACGTTCAACGGATTTTGATCTTGCCGGTTGGGGTTGAGAAACTGGATGCCGGGGCGTTGTATCCTTCGGTTGTACGAAGCTTTCACGGTCCCTTTTTTCAGTTTTTTAGATGCATTTACGCTGGGCACCAATACGCCATATTCAGGGATGGGAATGTCGGCTTCGGTACGGCTAAAGGCGTTGATAGTCGTATACTCATACCGCAAACCGGTTTTCAAACTATAGCCCGACTTGGCACTGTAGGTATGTGACAAGTAACCTGACACCACGTCTTGCTGGTAGTTTAAATTGTTGTTGCGCTGGGCGCTGTTGTCTTGCACAAACTCGCCATCGGCCCCCGTGGCGGTGAAGTACGTAAAGTCGCTGAGCACCGTGCGCCTGATGTCCTTGGCACCCATCTCCAACATTTGGTTGGTGCCAATGGGTGTTTGATAATCCAATTGCAGGGTGGTTTCCCGGTTCAACCCATCGTTTAGGTTTTTCAAGCGTGACTCCACCGCTTCAGTAGACTCATTCAAAATGGCGTTGGTGAAATCGTTGTTGCGGTTGTTTACGCTGTACAACGCCAAAAAGCTTAACTCTTGCTGTGGCTTGGCAAACTGCCGCGTATAACTCACGTTCACATCCACGTTATTGGAGAGATCTTCGGTGCGCACGTTGCGCAAACTGCTGCCCAGCAATGTGTTGTTGGCGAACGACTGTGAGCTAAGGTTGTCTTGGTAACTAAAGTTGTTGCGCACGCCAAACCGAACGCTGGCAGCCAGCGAGTTTTTTTCATTGATGTCGTAATCCCACCCCAGGTTGTAATTTCCAAATAACCCCTCGCTGCGGTTGCCGGCACGTTGCACTGTTTGAATGTTGCTTTCGCGGTTGTTTTGAAAGTTCTCAAAACTTCCGTCAATGTTGTAATTGGCACGGCCAAAGCCGCCCAGCGAAAAACCCATTTTGCCTCTGCGGTAGTTGCCGCTCAAGCCCAGGTTGCTGCCACGGTATCCCACACCCGCATCGAGGTTGAGCGTGAGGCCCTCCAGGTTGTTTTTCTTGGTGATGATGTTGATGATGCCGGCCGAACCTTCCGCATCGTAACGGGCCGAGGGGGAAGTGATCACTTCCACTGTTTTAATTTGGTCGGCCGGAATCTGCCGCAACGCATCGGCAATGGAGCTGGCCACAATGGTGGAGGGTTTGTTGTTGATGAGCACCTGCACATTTTGGCTGCCGCGCAGGCTCACGTTGCCGTCAAAATCTACGGTCAGTTGGGGCACTCTTCGCAGTACGTCTGCCGCATCGCCCCCTTTCGTGGTTTGGTCATTTTCCGCGTTGTAAATCGTGCGGTCCACGCGCTCTTCCACCAGGTCTTTCTGGCCTTGCACCACCACTTCGCCCAACTGCTTGGCCTCTTCCTTGAGGGAAATCGTTCCCAGGTTGATGTCGTTCTTTTTGCCTGCCAGCACCACCGCTTGGCTGATGGTTTCGTAGCCGATAAAAGAGATCACTACCGTGTAGCTGCCATCGGCCACTTTGCCAATGGAAAATTTGCCTTTGCCATCGGCAATGGTTCCATCAATGGTTTTTCCAGCGGCATCGGTCAGCGCTACGGTGGCAAATTCCACCGGGGCCTTGGTGCCGGCATCGAGTATGGTGCCGGTAATTTTTCCATCGCCTTTGCCCTCTTGGGCCAACGCCTGCAGGCCAAACAACACGGCAATGGATGCGAGAATCAGTTTCATTTAATTTGGGAGTATGGTAGATTAACCGTTCAAACGGGAAGCGGTTCTGCCTTTTTTAAATAATACATCGGTGGTCGACAACCGATTTCATTGGCAAAACACTCGTTTTCCGATCAAAACGAAGACGCGAAGGTACGGCTGCCTATGTTAATAAAGGTTAAAATTCCACGAGCGGGGCACCGGTGGCTTACAACCTGCGGTCGGCTTGATACAAACGAATGTGGTTGAGCAGCGCCTCCGGCCAGGTAAGGTCAGCGTCCCACCGCGACCCCAGGTACAGGTTGCCATATTCCAACTCTTTGAGATAAAACTTGTACACATACGCACGCGCAGGTATGGGCTTGAGCATCAGTTGTCCTTGCGGATACGTAGCCGTGGCAAAGGCCGTTTCGGTCTTCACCTCGTATTGCAACAGTTCTTTGATGAGTGAGCCGCGGGTGTAGAAATGGCGCAGTACAAAAGTGAAGCCGCGATCCAGCAGTTCGCGATCGCTCCATTGCCCATCCACCAACTCATACTTTACCGGAAAATGCATCTTCAAAAAAACTTCCAATGAATCGTTTTGGGCGGGCGCGTCAAACCGCGGTACGGCAATGCGGGCCAGCCGTATGTTAGGGTAACAAATTTCCTGTCGGTCGCCCCGCACAACGCCCACGCGCAGGTCTTGTTCGGGCAAGTCGTTCACCAGAAAATTTTCGCGCTTGAGCGCGCGCGCGGCCGTGGTGTAAAGTACCATCAGCGCTTCGCGCCAGGAGGCCGAGCGCACCTGCCAGGCAGCCACCCCCTCCTCGGTGAGGCCCGGCTTTCGGTTGTAGGGCACAATGGAAATCAGATAGCCTTTTTCACTTTTCGTCAAGGCGATCAAAAACGAAATTTGCCTGCGGTTGAAATAGTTGGCGAAGCTGCGCTGGGCGTCCGTACCGGCAAACACCTGGTCGGTTTCAAAGTAGCCCACGGCATCAATGCCCGTTTGCTGAAAAACGGTTTGAGCCGTTTGCAATTCCTCGCGCGTAAGCGAAGGGCCGTGCAGCACCACGCTGCGGCCGGCCAGCAACTTGTCGGGCAATGCCTGGGCCGTTTTCCACGAGGCGGTCCATTTTTTTTCGATGGGCGACTGCGCGCAGGCGGGCCAGGCCAAGCCAGAGCAGACCAACAGCCACAGCAGTTTTTTTGGAAAGCTGACGCGATGCATTCGTATTGTCATTTGCCTCTTGACAGGCGCGCCCGAAAGATACAACTCCCAACGGCCATCCATCAATACAACGAACCAAAATCACTGTGCGGCATGCGTGCCCACGGAAATAAATCAGCCGCCCCTAAGCGCTTGTGCTTTGCCGGTAGTACCTTGCTTGCTCAACGATGTTGCCATGAAGAAAAAAGAGTGCCCCTCGTGTGCCATGGACATTGACTCGGCCTGCCGCGAGTGCCCCATTTGCGGCTATGCCTTCACCGAACAAACCCCGTGGATCCGGTGGACGGCCGTATTCCTGCTGATTGTCCTTTTGCTGCTGTATCTGCTGCAGTGACGCTGTGCGCATCGCGCGCCCATTGCGTACCTTTGTATCAACCAAATTGTCTTACCCATGAAAAACGTGATTTATGCAGCCCTGATGGCCGGCACAGTGTTCGCTTGCGGCCCTCGGAAAGGGGCAGAACAACCCACCCCTTCGGTGCCCACACTGGCGCTCAAATGGCAAACCGACACCTTGATGACCACCTCCGAATCGGTGATCTTCGACAACCAGAATAACGTGTTGTACGTGGCCAACATCAACGGCAATCCGACTGGCAAAGACGGAAACGGATTTATCTCCAAGGTGTCACTGGAGGGTGGCATCATGGAGCACCAATGGATAACGGGCATGGACGCGCCCAAGGGCATGGGCATACACCAGGGCAAGCTGTACGTGACGGACATCGACCGCATCCACGAAATTGACATTGCTGCTCAAAAGATCGTGAACACCTACCCCGTGCCCGGGGCCAAGTTCCTCAACGACATCACCACCGGGTCGGATGGCTCCGTGTACATCAGCGACATGGACACCCATGAAATTTTAGTGTTGGCCAATGGCACCGTGAGCAAGTGGCTAACGGGGCAGCCCGCACCCAATGGCCTGTTGGCCGAAGGCAATACGCTTTGGATGGCCCTTTGGAATGACAAAACCGTGAACGCGGTGGACATGGCCTCGAAGCAAGTAACACTGAAAGCCGATAGCATTGAAAATCCCGATGGCATCGAAGCCGTGGAAGACGGAGGCTACCTCGTTTCCAGTTGGAATGGCGTGATTACCTATGTAGCCGCGGACGGCAAGACCTCCGTGCTGCTGGATACACGCGCGGATTCGGTCAGTGCCGCAGACATCGAATACATAGCCGAAAAAAGGTTGTTGCTCGTGCCTACCTTTTTCAAGAACACGGTGGTGGCCTATGAGTTAGTGAAGTAACAGCCCCGGCCACCCGTGGCAGACTTCCATCGGCAAAGGCCATAGCACCCTGGCGTTTTTTGTTGCTGCCCGGCATAAGCAAAAACAAAGGGCCGCGGGTAACACCGCGGCCCTTGGCAAAAACAATCGTTATCGCTCGCAGGCGTTTTGTCAGAGTGCCGTTAGCGCAGCTTCGTAGTTGGGCTCTTGCCCAATGGCGGGCACCAACTCCGTATAGGCAACCTTGCGTTCTTTATTGATGACCACCACCGCCCGCGCATCCAGTCCCGCCAAGGCTCCTTCCAACATCTCCACCCCGTAGTTTTTCGAAAACCCTTTGTTGCGGAAATCTGATACCGTAACCACTTTGTCGATTCCTTCTGCTCCGCAAAAACGCTTCATGGCAAAAGGCAAGTCTTTGGAAACACACACGACCACCGTGTCCTGGAGGGCGGCCGCCCGCTTGTTAAACTCGCGCACCGAAGTAGCGCACACGCCCGTATCGATGCTGGGAAAGATATTGAGCACGATGTTTTTGCCGCCAAAATCCTGTAGCGACACTTCGTTCATGTCGGTATTCACCAACTGAAAATCGGGGGCCATCGCGCCCACGCGGGGCAGCTCACCGCTGGTTTGTACGGGCGTGGTGCCCAAGTGTGTAATTGCCATTGTGAAGGGGGTAAGTAATATTGATAAAACGCCTGCGTGCACAAAGAGTTCAGCGCAGGCGGTCGGAATCGCGCACCATTTTTTCGTCTCTGCGGATGAAGCGCAGCGCCAGCCAGTTGCAGGCCACAGCCAAAAACGGAATCCAGATGTTGATGCCGTACTTGACAAAGCCATACTCCTTGCTGATGCCGTTGTAGAACCACACCACACAGATCATCACACCCGCCAGCAGCAAGGAGTTGAGCGTGCCCAATTTGATTTGCGTGATGCGGTTGTCATACCTGCGGATGGTGAGCACCGCCACGGTAGCCACGGCAATCATGAGCGTGGCCGTAAGGCTGTAGGGGAAATACGTGGTGCTGCGCACCCCGTTTTCAATAACCGTAAAATGCAACGGATACAGTTGGCGCTGCACCTCGCCTTCGGTTTGACTCCAGATCGGCAAAAAAATGCTCACGATCATGCTCACCACGACCAATACCAAAAACACCGTTTGAATTCGTTGCCACATAGAGAGGGTTCGGTTAACTTGCCCGCAAAACTACAAAATCCAATCGGCAGCGATTGGTGATTTATGCACAAATCCGCTTTTATTACCACGATTTTGCGCACACCCGTGGGCAAATATGGCGGTGCCTTGGCTGCCGTGCGGCCTGACGATTTGTTGGCGCACGCATTGCGCGCAGTGATCCGCGCCAACCCCACGCTGGAGGTATCGCAAATCGAAGAAGTCATTGCCGGGGCCGCCAACCAGTCGGGCGAAGACAACCGGAACGTGGCCCGCATGGCTGCCCTGCTGGCCGGGTTGCCTGTGGAAGTGGCGGGGGTTACGGTCAACCGCTTGTGTGCGTCCGGATTGCAAGCCATCATCGACTGCGCCCGGGGCGTGCTGACGGGCCAAGGTCACGTGTATTTGGCCGCGGGCGTAGAAAGCATGAGCCGCGCACCGTTTGTCATGGCAAAAAGCGAAGAGCCTTTTTCGCGGAAAGCAGAGGTGTATGACACCACGTTGGGTTGGCGCTTCACCAACCCCGCGTTAGCCAAACTTTATTACCCGTACGGCATGGGCGAAACTGCCGAGAACGTGGCGGCCCAATGGAACATTTCGCGCACCGCGCAAGACGAGTTTGGTCTGGCTTCGCAGCAAAAGTATTTTCAGGCAGCGGCTCAACACAGATTCAAGGAAGAGATCATTCCGGTGCCTGTGCCCCGCGGCAAAGAGCTAACGCTGTTTGATACCGATGAATATCCGCGGCAAACGAGCTTGGAAAAACTGGCGGCCCTGAAGCCTGCCTTTCGCGAAGGGGGCACGGTAACGGCCGGCAACTCCTCCGGCATCAATGATGGAGCGGCTGCTGCGCTGGTAGCCAGCGAAGAGGCGGTGAAGAACTTTCAACTCAAACCGCTCGTGCGCGTGGCGGCCATGGCGGTGGCGGGCGTGGACCCGGCCTACATGGGCGTGGGGCCTGTGCCCGCGGTGAAAAAAGCGTTGCAGCGAGCGGGGCTCACCATTCAAGACCTGGGGCTGGTGGAGTTAAACGAGGCCTTTGCCGCGCAGGCCATCGCGTGTATCCGCGACTTAGACTTAAACCCCGCGTTGGTGAATGTGAACGGGGGAGCGATCGCCATCGGTCACCCGCTGGGATGCAGTGGTGTGCGCATCAGTGCCACGCTCATTCACGAAATGCAAAAACGAAACGTCAAATACGGACTCGCCACCATGTGTGTGGGTGTGGGGCAGGGGGTGGCCGTCATTTATGAGAATGTCGGAACTGAGAAGATCGGAAGATGAATAGAATGCGATTCTCAAATATCGCACAACGCTCGCGATCAGCGTGTCACTGTCATCTCCTCCTTTCGGGGGATTTTGCTCACGCCCCTGGTGAACATCGGCAAGCCGATTTGGAATCCGTAAGCAACCCATTGAACGCCTACCACAAAAGCATTTCGAACCGCGCCAGGCGGCTCAACTCCTCCAATTCTCGCTCGTCACTTGCCTAGATGAGATTCTTCTTCGAGATATCATACAAAGGGACGCACTACCATGGTTGGCAAAATCAGGACAACGCCATCGGTGTGCAAGCCGTGGTCGAAAAGGCCTTGACCACCCTGCTTCGAAAGGAAACACCCATCGTGGGCAGCGGACGAACGGACACGGGCGTTCATTGCCGCCAGCAGTTTTTCCATGCCGATGTGGAAGACCCGGTGGTGCCCACCGAGCTGCTGCATAAACTCAATTCTTTTCTTCCGGCCGACATCGCGATCCGATCGATCCTTCCCGTGCTGCCCACCGCACATGCCCGTTACGATGCGCGCCTGCGCGGATACGAGTACCACATCACCACCGTTAAAGACCCCATGTTGGTCGGTTTGGCCTATTATTTTTTTCGGCCGCTTGACCTGGCCAAAATGAACCAAGCGGCACAACTCCTCGTTGGTAATCATGATTTCCAGTCATTCAGTAAGGTAAATACCGATGTAAACCACTTTCTTTGCGAGTTGAAAACGGCCTATTGGGAACGGCAGGGCGACCGGTTGATTTTTTTTATTGAAGCCAACCGTTTTTTGCGGGGGATGGTGCGCGCGCTGGTGGGCACCTTGCTGGAGGTAGGCACTGGCAAAATTACCGCAGCAGATTTTGGCGCGATCATCGCCAGTCGCGATCGCAAAAAGGCCGGCATGAATGCCCCGCCCGAAGGGCTGTATCTGGTGAAGGTGGAGTATAAAGACGGAATATTCGTAGCGTAGTACCAACGCCCGCTCGGGCCATCCATGGAAAAAGAAAAAGTAAGCAGTGGCAATATCATCGACTGGTCGGTGCTCAGGCGCCTGATGCAGTTTGTAAAGCCCTACCGAGGACGTTTCTACTTTTTGATTTTGCTCACGCTGCTGCTGGGTGCCCTCACGCCCGTACGTCCGTTTTTGGTTCAGTACACGTTGGATACCCACGTAGCCGCGGGCGACTATTCAGGCATGGTGTCGATCATGCTGGTGATGTTGGCCTTGTTGGTGATGCACTCGCTGGTGCAATATTCCCATACTTACATCTCCGGTCGCATCGGGCAGTTCGTCATCCGCGACATGCGCGTAAAGCTGTACCAGCACATTGTTAACCTGCGGCTGCGTTTTTTTGACAAAACACCCATCGGGCGTTTGGTTACGCGCACGGTTTCGGATGTGGAGGCGCTGGCCGATGTGTTCAGCGAGGGCATGGCCGCTATGGCGGGCGATCTTTTGCAAATCGTCATCATCCTGGCGTTCATGTTTTATGAAGATTGGCGGCTGTCGTTGGTGAGCCTCTCCACCATCCCGTTAATGCTGTTGGCCACCTACGTGTTCAAAGAGAAAATCAAGGTGGCCTTTAACGATGTGCGCAATGCCGTTTCCAACCTGAACACGTTTGTTCAGGAGCACATCACCGGCATGAACATCGTGCAGCTTTTTGGCAGCGAAAAGCGCGAGTATGAACGCTTCAAGGAAATTAACCGCGAACACCGCGGAGCACACCTTCGCTCGGTCTTGTACTACTCGGTTTACTTTCCGGTAGCCGAAATCATTGCGGCCGCGGGCATTGGCTTGTTGATTTGGTACGGAGCCAAAGGGGCCATCGATTTTGAGGCTTCCGGCATCACCATAGGCAAGCTTACGGCTTTCATCATGTACATCCAATTGTTCTTTCGCCCCATCCGCATGATTGCCGACCGGTACAACACGTTGCAAATGGGCATCGTGAGCACTTCGCGCATCATCAACTTACTGGACGACCAGGAACACGTGCCGGCCCAAGGCGCTCAAAAACCAGAGAACGTGCGTGGCCAGGTAACGTTTAACCACGTGTGGTTTGCGTACAACGAAACGGATTACGTTTTAAAAGACGTTTCGCTGGTCATTGAACCGGGCCAAACGGTGGCGTTGGTCGGTGCTACGGGCGCGGGCAAATCATCGGTGATCAACTTGCTCAATCGGTTTTATGAGATCAATCGCGGCAGCATCAAAATCGATGGCCTCGATATTCAGTCATTCGAGTTGGCCGCGCTGCGCAAAAACATTGGACGCTGGGCAATGCAGCCGTGACAGACGACATGATTTGGCATGCCGCTGACCTGGTGGGCGCCCGCAAGTTTATCGAACGACTGCCGGGCGGGCTGAACTACAACGTGATGGAGCGCGGGGCCACGCTGTCGGTGGGGCAACGGCAACTGCTGTCGTTTATACGGGCCATGGTGTACGATCCGCACATACTGGTGCTGGACGAAGCCACGTCTTCGGTGGACACCGAAACCGAAGAGATGATCCAACAAGCCATCGACAAGATGATGGTCAACCGCACCTCCATCGTGATCGCCCACCGGCTGTCCACCATTCAAAAAGCCGACCGCATTGTGGTGCTGGACAAGGGTGAGATCAAGGAAAGCGGCACGCATGACGAACTGCTGGCACAGGATGGCTACTACGCCCAACTCCACCAAATGCAATACAAAGAGGTGGTGTAGCCCCTTGTCGGCAATTTTTGGACGTGGGCCGGGCGTTTATCCAAAACCCGTATATTTGCTTGAATGCGTGTACCTAAACTCGCCCTATTTCTGGCATTTTGGATGCTTTCGCTTGGCCTTCAGGCTCAGCAGCGCAAGAGTCCTTTGAGCGCCAAGTTTCGGGTAAACAAGTTCAGCCGCAGCCAAAAAAGCATTGCCTGTCCGGTCTTTGAAGAAAGCCAATATCCGTATCAAGGCATCGGCTTCAAGCTGGGCGATCCGTTTGCGTTGACGTACAAGTTTTATCCCAACAAACACTGGGCCTTTGCCGTAGATGCAGGGCGGGCCGCCAGCGGGCTTTACAATCGCTACTACCGCGGCTTGTTTGACGGGTATGTGGCAGACGCCCGCGATACCCTGGTGCAAGACGAAAGCATTGAGTACCTCGCGCATCGCGCGCGCATCGACTGGTTGTTGGAAGCTAAGTTTCTCTACCAATGGAAGGCCGATGTGATTTCCAAAGGATTGCAGTGCTACATTGGCGCAGGCTGGCAATGGCGCAACACCAAACTGCGCTACGACTACAACCTCACTGCGTTAAACCCGTTGGACAATGGCGGCATCGGCAACTTTACCGAAACACGCATCACCTACGGGGCCGTAGGCATACTTGGCTTTGAGTACTCGTATTTTTCGCTGCCGCTGTCCGCGTTTATCGAAATTCAATATTTTACCGACCTGCTGCTCGACCCCGGCTATGGCCGCTTTCAGGGAGGCGTGGGGTTGCGTTACGTATTCTGATGGCCCCGTCACCCGGCCGGGTGTTTTTTACTCACCCATTTCTTTTCGTGAACGCTTCCAGCGCTTGTGCGACCAGAGCCAGTCGTGGGGATAGTCGCTGATGACACGCTCGGTGGCACGCACATACGCTTCCACTAACCCATTGCCCTCTTTGGCGTACGGGGGCGTGCCAATCAATTCCAGCGTTGCCTCATAGTACCCACGCGCTATTTTTCGCATGCGCAGATAGTACACGGGGTATTGCGTGATCACAGCCAACTGGCTGATGCCTTGAAAAAAGGCTGTCTCCTGATGGAGGAAGGTAGTCCAATAGCGTTTGTCGTTCCTTCCGCTGGGAAATTGATCGGCCACAATGGCGATGATGCGCGGCAGGTGTTTTCGCTTGATGGCTTCGCGGGCCACGTGCTGTCGCAAAATGGGGTGGGCACCAAAGCGGGTACGCCCGGCCAGCGAAAACGCATTGAACACACCACTGCTTTGCCGTTGGTACACGAAATCCACCGGGATGGGAAAAGAAAAGGAACCCGAGGCCAGTAGCCACTCCCAGTTAAATTGATGCGAAGCCAAAAAAATGGCATGCGGGGTGTTCGCCCCGATCACCTCACGGTTGGTGTATACCACGCGCTTTTCCAGCTCCGGGTGGGCAATGGTCAGCAGCTTGAGCGTTTCCACGGCATAGTCGCACAGGCTTTGGTAAAATTGCCGCTCAATGCCGCGCAGCTCATCGGGCGTTTTGTGGGGAAACGCATTTTTCAGGTTCCGGTAAACCACCTGTCTGCGGTACTTGACCACATAATACGCCAGCACGAACAACGCATCGCTGACCCGGTACAAAAACCAAAGCGGCAGATACGAAAGCAGGCGGAGCAGCACCATGAATCTCAAAAGTAGGGTATGTTTTGCTTACTTTTGAAGCCTCACTTTCTATGAAACGTTTGTTTTTTTGGGCTTGGATAATCGGGGGCAGCTGGGCATGTCAGGAGCCCACCGATTGTTGTGGGCAGCCCAGCGTAAACACCAGCATTGGCTTGGTGGGCAGCCCGGCCGATGTGAATACCACCACCCAGGGGGGCACGGTTTTGATGGGCGGCAGCACGGACGTGGATCAGGCGTTTCGATGGATGATTGAACGGAGTGGCGGAGGTGACTTTGTGATCCTCCGGGCGTCCGGCTCCACCGGCTATAACGACTACGTGTTTGGGCTCGGCACCGCGAACTCGGTGGAAACGTTGCTCATCAACTCGCGCGATAAAGCCTCCCACCCTGAAACGGGCAGGCGCATACGCGAAGCCGAGGCCGTGTTCATTGCCGGGGGCGATCAGGCTAACTACGTCAACTTTTGGGCGGGTACTGAGGTGTCGGCCGCCATCGGCTTTTTGATTAATGAAAAGAAAGTTCCCATCGGAGGCACCAGTGCCGGGTGTGCTATTTTAAGCGACTACATTTTTGATGCGCGCAACGGCAGCGTCACATCCGCGGAAGCGTTAGCCAACCCACAGGCCGCCACGGTTAGCGTTTCGAAAAGCTTCGTGCAAATCCCGTTTTTGGCCCGCACCGTGGCCGATCAACATTACTCGCAGCGCGAACGCGAGGGGCGGCATGTGGCGTTTCTGGCGCGGGTGCAAAAAGATTTTGACATCCCCAACCCCCGGGGGATTGGAGTAGATGAGCAAACGGCTGTGTGCATTGACGCAGCGGGCCACATGGTGGTTATGGGTGCGGGCTCGGCTCACTTCCTGCAAGCCCAAGGCGTGGCGGAAACATGCTTGCCCGGTGTGCCGCTGCATTGGATCAACAACCAGCAAGCCCTACAGGTGAACTCGATACGTGGAAGCTCCACGGGCACCGCGGCCTTTCACGCTCACGAGTGGCCCGCCACGGGCACTTTTTGGTTTGTTGAGTCGGGCGTCTTGAAGAAAACTCCATGAGAGACAAAGTGGTCATCATCACCGGGGGCTCGTCCGGCATAGGCTATGCGCTGGCCGAAAAGTTTGGGCGTGAAGGGAGCAAGATCCTCATCACGGGCCGAAACGGGGAAGAGCTGAGCAAAGCGGTGGCACAACTGGCGGCCCGGGGCGTTACGGTGGTGGGGCAGCAGGCCGATGTATCGGCAGAGGCCGAAAATCAAGCGATGGCTGAACGCGCCATGCGCGAGTTTGGTCGCATCGACATCCTGATCAACAACGCGGGCATCACCATGCGGGCGCTGTTCAGCGAAGTAGACCTGGCCGTGGTTAAGAAAGTAATGGCCATCAATTTCTTTGGTGTGCTTTATGCCACCAAGTACTGCTTGCCTGAAATCACCCGCAACCGCGGCAGCATCGTGGGTATCTCGTCTATTGCGGGCTATCGCGGGCTGCCCGGGCGCACGGGCTACTGCGCCTCAAAGTTTGCGCTGAACGGTTTTTTAGAGGTGTTACGCACCGAGCTGTTAACCACGGGTGTTCACGTGCTGACGGCCTCTCCGGGCTTTACGGCCTCCAACATACGCAAGCGGGCGCTGTCGCGCGATGGTTCGGCCCAGGGCGAATCGCCCCGCAACGAGGAGGACATGATGAGTGCAGAAGAAGTGGCCACGCACATTTACCGGGCGGTGGTCAGGCGCAAGCGCTCCATCGTGCTCACCGCACAAGGAAAATTCGCGGTGTTTTTGAACAAATGGTGGCCTGCCTTGGCGGATAGAATGACGTACCGGGTGATGGCGAGGGAACCTTTATCCAAACGGAGCTAGCAAAGACCGTTAACTCTTATTCAAGAAAACAAGCTTCATGTTGTCAGCCTTGTTAATCTCCTTGTAAAACTCAATCATATCCTGGTAGGATTCGGCAGGAAACTCACCGCTGCGCAGCGTTAAACTACGGGTGTAAATGATTTTCCCTTGATCAAATTCAACCTGGTTTTGGTAGTGACCAAAACGCGTATTTATTTCAACGGGCGCTGGCACAAATTCAGGGTACAGGTTCTCGGGAAACCGATAGGTTATGGTGTCCACCACGGTACAGGCCAAGGGCCAACCGATCGGGTGCTTGCGTTTTTCCGTCTTCGGGGGCAGGAACGTGGACCGATTCAAAAGATTTGGCGTGAGAAACAATCGCTTGCCGCTGACGGACGAATACCTGCTGGCCTGTAGCGCGATGGTTACGTGTACCACGGGTATTTTATCGGGCACTCCTTTGAGTTCGAACGATGAAATCACAAACGCAGGGATTCTTGTGTTTTGCTCAATCCACGTTTTTTGATCGGCTGGTGGGGCGTGCACATGAGTTTCCAAACCACCTTCTTCCGACATCAGGCCCGTGTAGGTTGTATGAATGTTAGCTATGGCATTGCCGTTTATGTCAATTTGCACCTCCGCTTGCGTTCTTTTCTGGTTATGGTGAGCCTTGTATGAGGGGGTTCGCACAAGTTTGCCCCCCGACTCAGTAACCATTAATGCCCACCGGTCTCCGGTAAAGGAGCCCATATATCCAAAAGGGGCGCGCTGGCTCGTACACTCGGCCCATAGCGTATCGCTTCCGTTGGGTATGCCCACAATAATGTGGTTTGTTTGGTGACTTGGAAAATCCACAATTTTCTGTTCGTTTCTTCCTGCTCGCACCTTGGTGTAATATGCGGCAATTCCCAGCTCTTTAAGCATGGCGATGTAGTAATTGGAAAGGGCCTTGCAATCCCCATAGCCAAGCGCATCAACTTCGTTGGCGGCAAATGGTTGTAACCCACCAATCCCTTCCTGAATGCTCACATATCTCGTCTTGCTCTGCATATACTCATATACCGCTTTCGCCTTTTCCTCGTTCGTTGTTAGGTGGGCCGTCATCCTTTTTACGTGACTCCGTGTGGCTTCATCCAAGGTGCCTCTGCCCCGGTTTAATAAATTCTGCCATGCCCCATATTGCTCCCACGTCTCCATGCTTCCTCGGTAACCGCTGTATTCAAACAAATTGGGGGAGAAAATCACGTGCGGAACAGAAACGGCCGGGGCATACGGCTCAAATTTGTCCGGCACTACGTCCGCCTGTCTCCAAATCAATTTTTCCATCGTGCCTTCGGTAATTTTTTGGGGTTCCGCCATCCCAATGCACCGGTGTTTAGGCTTCAGCGCCACCGGATATCGAAGCTCATAGCTGTGCCTTTGAGTGGAAACCTCATCGTCAAAATACGGTTCAAACGCTGGTATGCCATAGAGATACCCGTATTCCAACTCGTATTCTATTTCTACGGTATAGGGATAGACAGCTTGCGTCAAATCCATCCGCTTAAGCCGATTGTCGCTAAAAAGCGAGAACCCGTCAAAAGCACTAAAATCCTGTATTTCGTGACTTTTTAATCGCTTGATTAAATGACCTTCTGCAGAGTATACTTTAGCCGTCACTATGGTGAGTCTTGTTAGCTTGCTATAGGCTAGGGTGGTCGTAGCAAATCGTTTGGCTTGCGGGTTTAACAGCGTAATGACTTGACGACAGTAGTACTTTGACTGATTAATCGAAATGATTTCGAATCGCTCCTGCTTTTCGCGCAGCACCGCGTACATGCCGGCTTTCAAATTCTCGGGTATTTGACTTACCGGGTATTGCAATTCATCTTTAGCGGGCAGTTGCCGAAAGAAACAAATCGCCAACACGAGGCTGCACCAAACTGCTTTCATAAAATTATCGTCTTTCAGTTTCTCTTGAGCACAATCTGCTCAGCCTGCTTGGATACCACTTGATTAAAAAACTCGCGAAGGTTAGCGTATTCCCGCTGATCAAAAACTCCTTTGTTGATTGAAAAACTACTGGTCACGCTGATTACGTTTCCGTTGTTAACTACGTTGAGGATATACTTGGCGGTGTTTCCCGGCAACGCCACGATTTTGCTTTTTGGCAATTCCTCCACCGCTACGTTGGGGGGCAGCACCAATTGAAAAATATACACTTGTTCAAAAGGTGCCCCAAAATCAACCGGGTAATTGCGTGTTTCGCTTTTGAATGGGTTGGCCTCCTCTTTGCCCATGACAAACGGGCTGATGTAATAGGTGGATCCCGCAAGGGTTACGTATTCACTAATGGTCAGTTCGTGAACCTCTTTAAACGGTTGTTCCGGGTTGGTTTCGTTCTGAAACTCGCTTCGAGACAAGACCCATGATTTGTTGCCAATCAGATTCTTAAGGTACTCTTCTTTGCCCTTACCCAGATAAAGTTTACGGGGGTTTACGGAATGGTATCCGCTTCGATCGATTTTGAGCTTTCCTGCTAAAACGTCATCGTCCGTCAGTGTAAAGGTGGCGCTAATGCTTGTTTTTGTTTTAACGGGCGAAGAGAGGTTTACCCATTCAAATCCGTCTTTTGATACCGCAAATCCTTTACCATTCAGGCATTGTTCAGGCAGCATGCCGCTGGGTAATGACCGATCGGTTGCATCTAGCAGCATCTGCTTATCGCCCCATTTGGCTTGGCATAGCACAGTATTGAACTGAGAGGAAACCGGTGCAGCCTCGCGCACAAATCCGTGATCTCGGGTACTGACCAGCACCGGATTCGCTTTGATTCCGGCCTTTTCAAGCATGGACGCCAACAGGATATTGATTTCAGCGGAGCTACCTTTTTTGTCATCAATCACTTTTCGCAGGGCATGGGTTGGATATTTTCTGGTTAGGCCGTCCCACTGAATATTGTTTCTCACATGCGAAAAGATGGCCGCAATCTTGTCTTCGGGGGTTATTTTATCCACAATCAGGTCATCGACTTGTTTCTTCAGAAAACCATTGCCCGTTATTTCTTGTCCAAGTTCCTTCAGGTAGCTGTTGTTGATATCCTGCCATGTCCCCATGTAACTTCTGATTCCGGTGTTCGGAAATCTGGTGTAGGAAAGCTCGAAATTGATCTTTGATATGAAGTCTATTTCCGATGTCATGTGCGGCTCTTCTTTAAAAGCCGGGACGTTTTTGGCCGCCCACCGATTGCGGTTCTCGGTATATTCAACCTTGTCATAACTGACAGACGATGGCTGAATGTTACCGTCAGATACGTCTTTTGACGTGAGCGTTATGGACGCGACAGCGTTGGAGCTTTCGGCTACGTCAAGGCCTACATACCCCTGCATAAATTTTTCGTAGAAAAAGTACTCCGGAATTCGGGTCCGGTACTCACTCCACTTGGTTGGAATCTTCGCTTGGAATTCCCAATCGTGAAAATTGAATATGAAATCCGAGGTAACGTTATACGTCAACTCCAACACTGAACCCGTTTTTACATTGGGCCACGTTACCTTTGAAATCGAGATGTTTTCGTTATACTTCTCCTTGATAATGGATTCATTTTTTACTTTGGTTTCAACCACTTTGCCGTTCTCCAGGTTGTAGGTGACGGCCTTCAGCCCTGATATTTTTTCCTCGCCTGTGAGATCGTTGTATAGGAAGATGTTGAAGTTTGCCCAGTCGAAGCCTTCTTTGGTCAGTATCTTCACTCGCCTCACGCGCTCAAAGAAAAGATGAAATCCCTTTGCCTGATCGTACCGCAACTCGGAAATGCCGAAATCCGCCAGTATAACCGCTGCCGCAGAGGAATCTTTTTCATACATTGTCATCTTGAGCTCCTCCATGGATACATTCCCAAATTTAATCGGTGCCTTTTGCGAAAAGCATATGAGCGAGCTGCAAAAAATAATAGCCAGTAACCCAAACTTCATTTGGAATAATACTTTTATTACGAAATAAATAAAAACTGTTTAAAAAGTCAATGGCCAAATCCAAAACACTCTTCTTCTGTCAGTCCTGCGGTTATGAGTCTGCCAAGTGGCTGGGCAAATGTCCCTCGTGCAGTGCCTGGAACAGCTTTGTGGAAGAGTTGGTGGTCAAAGGTGAAACAAGCAAAAATGACTGGCGCCCCGAGCCCGGGCGCGAGCGACTGAACAAGCCCAAAAAACTGGACGAGATCACCGCCACGGCCGAAGTGCGCATCCAAACAACCGATGCCGAACTGAACCGCGTGCTGGGGGGCGGCATCGTGCCGGGGTCACTCGTGCTGATCGGGGGGGAGCCCGGCATTGGAAAATCGACACTTATGTTGCAACTGGGCCTGTCCATACGCCAGCAGAAGACGCTGTACGTGTCGGGCGAGGAAAGCGACCAGCAGTTGAAGATGCGGGCGCAACGCATCAGCACCCAAAGCCCGGGCAATTTTTACATGCTCACCGAGACAAATACACGCAACGTGTTTGCCGCCATCGAAGAGCTCAAACCCCAGCTTGTCATTGTCGATTCTATTCAAACATTATATTCGCCCGTGCTGGACTCGGTGGCGGGCAGCGTGGGCCAGGTGCGCCAGTGTGCCGGAGAGTTGATGAAGTTTGCCAAGGAAACCAACACCACCGTTTTTCTGGTGGGCCATATTACCAAGGATGGCTCGCTGGCAGGGCCGAAGGTGCTCGAGCACATGGTGGATACTGTATTGCAGTTTGAGGGCGATCAACACCTGGCTTACCGGATTCTTCGCACCACCAAAAACCGGTTTGGCTCCACGTCCGAAATCGGCATCTATGAAATGCGGGGCACAGGCTTGCGCGAAGTGTCCAACCCCTCTGAGATTTTGATTTCCCAAAAAGACGGACCGCTGAGCGGTGCCACCATTGGCGCCACAATCGAGGGCAACCGTCCGTTGCTGATTGAGATTCAGTCGCTGGTCAGTGTGGCCTCATACGGCACCCCCCAGCGCACCCCCACCGGGTTTGATCAAAAACGGTTGAACATGCTGCTGGCCGTGCTGGAGAAGCGGTGTGGCTTTCGTATGGGCACACAAGATGTTTTTGTGAATATGGCCGGGGGCATCTATGTCGAAGACCCGGCCATTGACTTGGCATTGTGTGTTTCGCTTATTTCTTCGCTGGAAGAAATCGCCATCGATGAGAAGATTTGTTTTGCGGCCGAAGTGGGGTTGGGTGGCGAACTGCGGGCGGTAAACCGCATTGAGCAGCGCATATCCGAGGCAGAGAAGCTCGGCTTCCACGAAATCTATATCTCCAAATTCAATCAAAAGTCATTGGATCTAAGCAAGGTTCACATTCAGGTGCGTGGTTTTGGTCAATTAAAAGAAGTGTTTGAGCGCTTGTTTGGTTAGTTGTATTGACCCTGCAACCCACCCGTGTGCAATAGCAATACCGTGCTTCCTTCGTTAAAGGCACCCACACGGATCAGATCCCGGACACCGGCCACCATCTTGGCGGTATAAACTGCATCCAGCGGCAACGCATGTCCGGTTTTCATCTCTTCGATAAGTGCTCGTAGCTCGGGGGTGTGTTTGGCATAGCCTCCGTGATGATAGGATGTCTCTATCCGCCACTTTCCATACGGAATATCCGAAAATTTTTTCAACCACCCCGCCACTTCACCGGACAAAAAGGCTCCGTTTTTTAAAACCGATATACCGATGACTTCCGCTGCACCCTCCAGTCCCGCGATCATTCCTGCCATGGTTCCACCGGTGCCTACGGGCAGGCAGACATAATCAAACGTGACTTCCTGTGCAAGCTGGCGGGCAAATTCGGCCACACCCTGGATGGCCAACAGATTTGTACCGCCCTCGGGAATCTGGTAAAACGAACCAAACTGATCATGCAGCAGACCGAGAAATTCGGACGTCTCTTTTTGGCGATACGTTTCCCGCGACACGTAGTGCACGTGCATGCCCTGTTCTTTTGCGAATGAAAGGGTGTGGTTGAGCGGACGTGTTTCTTCCCCCCGGACGATAGCAATGGATGTTAGTTTCAACCTGTTGGCGGCCGCAGCCGTAGCGTAGATGTGATTGGAATACGCGCCCCCAAACGTGAGTACTGTCTGATGGCCCTGACGCATGGCTGTCGCTAGATTGTATTTCAGCTTCCACCATTTATTACCGGAAACATGGGTGTGGTTAAGGTCTTCCCGTTTGACGAGGATGTTGATGCCCGCGTGCAACGCCTCTGGCAACAGCAACTGTTGAATGGGCGTGGCGGTGTAGGGTAGGGGCATCGGTATCGTGGATATCGGGGGTGAAGTTCAGGTTTATTAACGTAAATAGAATTATATAACCTGTTTGTTTTGAGTTGCTGAATGATAAGTAGTTTGAAAAAGCGTACAAAATGGCAGACCATGCAAAGTAGACTGATAGTAAGTTCGATGCAGGCTCGTCTTTCGATGGCCGTTCGATCACGCCCTGTGAGGCTTCTCATCGCTCTGTAGAAATAGCAGGCCGGGCCATATTAACCACCGCAAGCGAATACAGCGTCCCGCGAGGGGAAGTGAATGTTGTCTTCGCCCACCTTACACGCCAGGGGTTCCGGAAACCCCCATAAATTACCCTTTGGTAACCCGCATTCACTATTTGTGTGTCTGAGTCTGTAACATCCGATGATCTGGTTCGTCTGGTATTTCGAAATTCCCCTGCAGAAGTTCAGATTTTAAAACAAACCTGTTTCCATGTCTACATCTACCCCTTCCCGTTCAACGGTTATTTTTGTCCTGTTATGTTTCTCGATTGTTTCCTGTAGTACCCCGATTGACGATAAAGTTCTCAACGCTTCGTTTGAGCCGGGGTTGTTGCAGGAAGACCTGAATTATCTCGTTGCCGAGTTGGAGAAAAGGCACGTGGATTTTTATGAACGTGCTCACCGGGATTCGATCCAACGCATGGCGGCATCCATACGGGGCCAACTTGACCATTCGATGAATCGGACGGAGTTTTTTCGTGTCGTGGGTCAATTAAACCCCTACTTCAATGATGCGCACTGTTTGGTGTTTCCCCTGACAGAAGAGGCGGATGCAAAAAAGGCCGAGGGTTGCAAACCCTTTCCATTTCATGTCGTGCTGGACGAGTCTGGCGTTCTACGGCCCGAGCGCAGGTATGTGCGTCAATCGGACAACACAACCGTTGATAAGTCGTGGAGTCTCGATTCGATCAATGGTGTATCCGCCAGCATGGTGCTTGACCAGATTACCCGGTACAGCCATGGAGAAACATTCCGGCTCAGGCGACACATGACAACACTTCTGTTCGCAGATTGGCTATATACACTCTATGGCTGGTGCGGAGACTATGACCTGGTCTTTCAGGCTGGCGAAAAAAAGATTCGTGTCACCCGCGCTGACGACTGGCAAAGTCTCGAAAAAAACGTAGTTCAATACAATCGGCTGGAGATTTTGGAAGGAACGATCGGCTATCTGAGACTCAACAGTTTTGATGTGGATGAGCACGAAGACGCCTATGAAGACTTCATCAAAAATTCGTTTGACAGTATGGCCCGGGTCAAAGCAGATAAACTTATCATCGATGTGCGAGGTAACACGGGTGGTCAGTCAGACGCGGGGGCGTTGGTCTTACAATACCTCACCCACAAAAAGTTGGCCCAGGTATCGCGTGGGTACGATCGCATTCATGAAGGGAATGCAAGTTGGTTTAATCGCGGTCAGCTTGGCGAATTGAAAGAAATGGATCTGAGTACAGATGATATGATTAAGCCCGTGGCGCCTTCCAAGCGATTTCAGGGCAACGTGGCTGTCTTGTTCGATGAGATGACGTACTCGGCCGGGATCATCTTTATCACGATTGTTCAGGATCATCGCCTGGCCCTTACGCTGGGGCGGCCTACGGGTGGCTTTGCCAATCAAACGGGCAATATTGAACCGTTTCGATTGCCCCATACCCAGCTCACGGTATATGCCCCCGCGCGCAAGTTTGTTCGGCCCAGCGGCAATACTGCCATACACGTGGTTACGCCCGATGTGGTGGTTGCTGCCCCTGATTCGCTGACGGCCGAGGATTATGTGCTGAGGAGGGCCATATCAGAGTTAAAAAAGCTACAGGATTAAGCGTAAGTCGCTACTCTTTACCATGTCAGTATGATTCTGTTTTACGTGACAGATATTGGGCGTTGGAGAGTGGTATCTCTTGGATGGCCTGCCTGGGAGTGGTGATGTTTGGATATAAAACGGGATTGCTCTACGCCTTGTTGGTCAATCCTGGTGGCTGACTCTCTGATATATTCTTGTTTGTCGTTACTCTGTATGCGTGGCCTAGTTTACCAAACCAATGTACGGGTTGTTAGCCCGCGCTTTGTCGGTCTGTTCGTATTGTTTTTATGGGTTTGGGCTTGGTGGTAGTCTTGAATGCTTTTTTCTTTGCCCTGATTCTTATTGCGCTTTCAAAATTTCAAATAGCTTTTCCGGGTCTTGCCGGTTGTCCCAGAAGGCTGTTATAATGATCCTCTCGTCTGTCGCCTTATAAAAAAGACTAAAATGCCCCATGGCCGCCACACGAGTGTCGGGGAAATCGGCCGCTTTGTAAAGCAATGGATTCGCTGCTACCTGGTTTGCCTTTTCGTTGCTTAACCGCAGCAGTTTCAATGGATAAGTATTGGACTTGTTCCGGTGTAACCAATATTCAAGAATTGATCTTCGCTGCCGAGCGGCTGTTTCCGTCCAGACTATTTTCTTTTTAGCCATTCCAGTTCACGTTCGTTAAGGATGGGCTGGTCAATGGTTCTGCCCGCTTCAATATCCTCTTCGCTCATGGCCAACATGATTTTTTGCTCTTCGGTAAGTTGAACGGTCTTTTCCTGCACGTGGCTCCTGTCGATCATCTCAGACAAAGCCCGGAGAAACTCAACATCTTTTATGGCCATTACCTGGTCAATAATTTTATTTCGGATATCGGTTGTTGAAATCATTATTGTCAGCGGCTAAATGTGCTTTAAAGATATAAAATGCGGGCGAAAATTATCTCTTTTGTCCATTCAGGCCGCTTCGCTGCGAAGCATCTTCCAACTCAACGGCTAGTAACAAATCGAAGCCAGCATATTCCTAGAGACTGATAAAGCAAGTCCACCCGTTTTGGCAAATTTTGAATCGTTGCGATGCCCACAGCGCGGGCTATCCGCTGCAAGCCTACCCACACAGGCTTCGTACCAAGATCGCGACCAATAACCGCCCTTTGCCCGCGCATGTTGACCCAATCGGTAACCTATTAAAATTCTTAGCCGTTTAGTACGGGTATGCTCAATCCGGATTTTAATGTACTGGGAAGGAAAGACGGCTATGCTACACAGTTGTTACACGTCCTTCAGAAAATTGGGGAAACGAAACGGGTGAAGCCGGGTACCGTGGTGGTGGACGAAGGCGTCAGCACAGACTCCTTTTTTGTCATCATCGATGGAATTTTCAAGACCGTGAAAGAAATCGATGGGCAACCCTATATTGTCTGCTTTACATTCCCTGGCGATATCGATGGGGATCCCCTTGTCTTGATGACCCCGCCAAACCAGTACTACAAAATCATGGCCGTTACAGACAGCACCCTTGTTTTATTCAATTGGAATGACCTTCAAAGAGAAATGGGAGAGGAGGTTTTTGATAAGATGTTGAACCATTATCTGTTGCAATACATTCGATTTCTGCAAACCCGGGTCGTGGAAAGTCTGGCTTTGAGCGCGGAGGAGCGGTATCGAAGCCTGGTGAAGCAGAATGCTTTTCAAACTTCAAAAATCCCGCTTCTTGACCTGGCTGCCTACCTGGGTATCACGCCCCAAAGCCTGAGCCGAATACGGGCGAATAGGGCATAGCGTATTGCGCTTTCGCTAAAAACATGAAGGGGGTTGGAGACAGACCCGCGCGGATGCGGGGCCATCCGCGTTGTGACTTACCAAATGGTAACTTCCGGAGCGGCCTGCAACTTTTGTAAATTTTTTGCGTGGTAGTCTGAGATGTGTATGCGCCTTTGGCCATCGATACTCTTTTCATTAACCCAACACAAAAACGTTAAAGATGAAATTACTCCGACTATCTGCGTTCCTGGTGGCATTGAGTGGTTTTGTATTTCTTGGATCATGTAACGAAGATGACGATGATTCGGCAGGCTCTTCCAGAGCGATTCGTTACGAGATTTCGGGAAATTTTTCCGGCAGCTTATTTGCCTCCTACACCACCGCCAGCGGTGGCACCACCAACGAAGCGGTAAGCCAGTTGCCGTGGAGCAAGGATGTTACCTATGAAAATTCCGTTGCGGCCGCCATTATTGCCTTGTCTGGAAATGGAGGTACGGCCGGTCAACAGCTTACGATCATCGTGAAAAGAGGCGGCAAACAGGTTTCATCAACTCCGGTCACAGCCGGCAGTTCGGGAAGTTTTACAATTGCGGCTCCCGTTGTTACCTTTTAACCGCTTGATGCGTTTCGCGATGATCAAGAAAATGACGCTTTGCCTTTTGGTAGCCGCTTGTTCGTTAGTTCAGGCACAAAAAAAAGATACCGTGCGCATCTCACCAAAAGACATCAACAGTCGCGTTCTGCGAGAAGGCACTCATCGCTATCTGGTGTATGTGAAGATGAGCCGGAATGCCCCTCGTACCCAAACACAGTTTTGGACGCGAACCATTGCACGCATCCATTACAGCGGCAAGCCGTGTATTGAAGTCCGCCAGGAATGGGAGGATAAAGACAGCGTCATGCACGTGGTAAAATCAATCTCCGATGCCGGAACCATGCAGCCCCTGTATCATCAAACCTGGTGGAAGGTGCAACGCTCCAGAACTTCGCCCGTGAAAACCGTTAGCAATACCGAGGTTGATTTCATGAACAAGACCGTTGTTCACAACGGCCAACGGATAAGCGATGCCGATACCGCCAAGCAGGTAAAACGGATATGGGAGGGTTATCACTCCTCCATGGATACGTACTTTCTTAACTGGCATTTGGATTTAGAAACATTTCCGATGTTACCTTTTAAAGAAGGGGTAACGTTCGTCATTCCGTTTTATGACCCCGGCACCGCCTCCAACCTCACGCACGCAGCCTACACCGTCACCGGTTCTGCGGAACTGATCGGCTACAACGACCAAAAAATCGACTGCTGGCTGCTGGTACACGAGGAAAAAGGGAACAAGGAGGTTTTCTGGATCAGCAAAAGGACAAAGGAAGTGTTGAAACTTGAACAGGAAATCAACGGGCGTTTATATCGCTACAAAATCAAATTGGGGTTCAGTAGCTAGCGGTTATCACAAACGGTTATAACCACTGCCGCGTGGGTTATTGTCAAGGGTACGGCTTTCATAGTCAACATCTGCTCCGTCTGAAACGATGTATCGGGTAACGATAGGGCCGTTGCTGCGAATCGGGTAAAAAACGAGGCCTGCGTAAATAAATACTAAATTTTTTAGTATTCTTGCCTCGTGAGTCTGGACAACTATTTTAAAGGCCGAGGGGCGCAAATCAAAACCGGCAACCGATTCCTTAAAAATGAATACGTAACCGAGCATATCGAAGGCTTGGATGAGCCTCTACTTGAAAACCCGCATACGCAAATATTCGAGGAGTCGGCTAAAAAGCTGGTCAACAAGGTCGATAGCCCCGACCTGCGGTTTATGTACTCCATGAACCCCTACCAGGGATGTGAACACGGCTGCCTCTATTGCTATGCCCGCAACACGCACGAGTACTATGGCTTTAGCGCTGGCCTCGACTTCGAAAGCAAAATCATCGTTAAGAAAAACGCGGCCCAACTCCTCGAACAACAACTCCTCCACCCCAAATGGGAAGCCGTGCCCATCATGCTTAGCGGCAACACCGATTGCTATCAGCCTCAGGAAAAAAAATACCAACTCACGCGCCAACTGCTGCGCGTGCTGGCCCGCTACCGCCACCCGGTGGCCCTCATCACTAAAAACAGCCTGATCACCCGCGACCTCGACTTGCTACAAGACCTCGCAGCCGACCGGCTCGTGAACGTGATGATTTCGCTCACCACGCTGCAAGAAGACTTGCGCAGGGCGCTGGAACCCCGCACTGCCAGTGCGCCTAAGCGGTTACAAACCATCGAGGCACTGGCCAAAGCCAACGTGCCCGTGGGCGTGATGACGGCCCCCATCATCCCCGGCCTCAACCACCACGAGATACCCGAACTGCTCAAAGCCGCAGCCGACCATGGCGCGCTCACGGCCGGCATGACGGTGGTTCGCTTAAACGGATCCATTGCCACGATTTTCGAAGACTGGCTGCGCAAAAACTTCCCCGACCGGTTTGACAAAGTCTGGAACCAAATCCGCTCGCTGCACGAGGGCAACGTGAACGACTCGGAGTTTGGCAGGCGCATGCGCGGCAGCGGCCACATCGCAGACATCATCCACCAACTCTTCAAGCTTTCGAAGCAAAAACACTTTGCCGGACGGCAGATGCCCGCCTACGACTTAACAAAATTTTGGAAGGGCGGCACGCTGTCGTTGTTCTGACGCGCGCGACTTTCACCATTTGTTAACGGGCCCGCCCGCGCAAGGAAGGGCGAACGCGCGTACCTTTGCGGCATGCATCCGTATGCTTTGTATGCGCTCGGTTTTTTTGCTCAAGGTCTGTTTGGCATGCGCATCCTGGTGCAGTGGTTTTACTCCGAGCGCGAGGGGCGCGTGGTATCCCCCTCGCTCTTTTGGGTTTTCAGCTTAGCGGGGTCGTTTCTCTTTTTGGTGTACGGCTGGCTGCGGGCCGATCCTGTCATCCTCCTCGGCCAGTCGCTGTCGTTTTACATTTACATTCGCAACCTGCAACTCAAACACGTGTGGAAACGGGTACCGCTACCGTGGCGCATAGCGATTGTTATCGCCCCTGCGGCCGTGTGGGCTTTGGCGGGCGGCTCCGCGCAGACGTGGGGCGGCATGGCCCGGCAGTTGAGTGGCTTCGATGTCTTTTTGATACTGGGTGCCTGTGGCCAACTACTACTCAACCTGCGCTACCTCTACCAATGGTATCATTCTGAAAAAGCGCATGAGTCCGTTTTGCCGTTGGGCTTTTGGCTGATCAGTGCGGCTGCCTCGGTCATGGTAATTGTGTATGGGTTGTACCGAAACGATCCGGTGCTGTTGGTTGCACAAAGCCTTGGCTTTTTCGCCTATGCGCGAAACATCTGGCTATGCCTCAAGCCACAACGGCTGCGGTAGGCTCTTGCTGCAGGTGGCGTATGAACCATAGGGTGAGCACCATGAGCCCTGCGCCCACCACAAACGGCAGGTGAAAATCCACCCCATACAGCAGGCCGCTCAAGCCCATGCCCACGGCACGCGCCAACGAACCAAACGATTGGCTGATACCGAGTGTTTGGCCTACCTCGTTGGGTTGCGCATACTTGGATAACAACGAAGAGATGCTGGGTGTAAGACATCCATTGGCCAGTGCAACAATGGCCAGGCCGAGCAGTTCCACCGGCACAAACCACGCGCGGTCGACAAACGGAAGAATCAAAAGCCCCACCACCATTAGCCACGCACCGTATACCAGCAGTTTGCGCTCGCCCAGCCAGCGCACCATACCGCCCACCAGCGTGCCTTGAATAATGGCGGTGGTCAGCCCGATAAAGGCAAACGTATAGCCGATGTGCTTTTCGCTGAGGCCATGTACTTCATCCCACAGGAGCGAGCATGACAATTGCATGAGCATGAACGCCAGGATGAAAATGAATTGAATGATCATCAGTTCGCGGATGGAGTCTTTTCGCAACTCGTGCCGGATACCGGTGATCACTCTAAAGTTGAAGGGTGCCTCTTTCTTTAATTCCTTCAATGACTCGGGCAACAGGAAATAAGCCAGCACCAAATTCAATACGCAAAACGCGGCTGACACATAGCCCACCAGATCTACGTGGCCTGCAGGCGAAATACTTTTGAGGTAGCCGCCCAGCACAGGACCGAAGATAAACCCGAGGCCAAAAGCGGCACCCATTAAACCCATGGCTTTGGCGCGTTCCTGGGGTGGGGTTACATCGGCAATGTACGCTTGTGCCACCGAGAAGTTGGCCGACCCAATGCCCGACAGCAGACGCGAAAGGAACAGCACTACCAACGAGGTACTGAGCCCAAAGACCATATACGCGATGCAGGTGATGCATACGCTGATGAGGATGATGGGCCTGCGGCCGTGGCGGTCGCTGAGCGTTCCCCAAAAGGGCGCAAACAAAAAATTCATCACCGGAAAGATGGCGGCAATCAGCCCCACTTGGTAGTCGGCCGCACCCAGTTCTTTGGAGAAAATCGGCAGGATGGGGATGACGATGCCAAAGCCCAGCAAGTCGATAAAGATGGTGATAAAAAGAACAAAAAGAGGCGACTTGCGCATGAACGTAAACGAATCCTAAAGGTGCAACTAATTTCTCGTGATCGGGGCGGCTTTACGATTTGTTAACAGATCAGTTCAAGTTAAGCCCCACCACCAAGCCCACCCAGGGGTCGTTTTCATAAATCCACACGGGTCGGTCACGGCCGGTCAAGTGGTCAAAGCCCAACGCCACGCCCACGGTCAGGTTGTTGATGCCCACCAGGGCCGCCATGCCCTTGCTCAACACAAAGCCATCGTACTCCTCGGTGATGGCGTTGTTGGTGGTCCAGGGGTTGATGGGTGAGGAGCCGATGCCACCAAAGCCACCCAGACTAAAGGCGCGGTGGACGAGCTTTTTCTGCAGGCCTGCGGGCGTATTTCGAAAGCGCAGCTTGAAGCGGTCCCACCGGTAGCCCAAAAAGAGATTGCCGTTGAAACTGGTATTCAACTGCGGTGGAAGCGGGACTTGCGTGGCGCGGTATTTAAACGGTGCCACCAGCACGTCTAAGTCAAAGCTCCGCTGGGTAAAAAACTCATCGGTTGACTTCTTGATCATCGGGCTGCCGCCCTTCAGGTAGCGAACGGTGATGGTGTCGGTTTCCTCATCAATATGTACGTACACCTTTTGTGCCTTTTGGCCACGCTGGTGAAAAAAATATTCTCCATCCGCCAGTTGGTATTTGGGCGAATCGCGCACGGTGGCACAGCCTGCCAGAAATGCAAGTAAGACAAACCAACCGGTGCGTTTTATAGCCACGGCAGTAAATCTCGGATTTTTTCAGCTTTCACAAAGCCGGCCTGGTCAATAACCGGTTCGGCATGCTCATGCGCCCACGTAATGTGGTACGGGATGTGTATGGCTTGGCCGCCCAGTGCCAGCACCGGCAAGACATCCGATTTCACCGAGTTTCCAACCATCAGAAGCTCGGCCGGGCGAATGTCCAGGTGCCGGAGGAGCTTCTGGTAGTCCGCCTCTTTTTTATCAGACATGATTTCAATGTGGTGGAAGTATTTTTCCAACCCCGATTTTCTGAGTTTGCGCTCCTGATCGAGCAAATCGCCCTTGGTGGCCAACACGAGTTTATAGTGGGCTTGCAAGGTTTGCAACACCAGGGGCGCATCGGGCATCACATTCACCGGCTTTTGCAGCAGGTCTGTACCAATATCCAGAATATGCCGGATCACTTCGGGCTTGATGGCCCCGTGCGTGATGCGCAGGGCGGTCTCCACCATGGATAACATAAAGCCTTTAATGCCATACCCATACCACTCCAGGTTCTTGATTTCGGTGGCCAACAGTTCGCGGGTGACGGTGTGGGCGGGTGAGAAGTTTTCAAACAGGGCTGCAAATTTCTCTTCCGCCTCGCGAAAAAAGGTTTCGTTATGCCATAGCGTATCGTCCGCATCAAATGCCACCACCTTTACCTGACGATTGTCAATCATTCCACATCCGTTTAATTGGTGTGTTGCGGCTGGTGCAAGGGCACCGTCACAACCACTTCTTGCGCTTAAAATACCAGAGAAATGCCAGTGACGACAGCAGCATGAGCCCAATGGCCGAAGGATAGCCCCCCACCCACTGCAGCTCGGGCATGTGTTGGAAGTTCATGCCGTAAATGCTGGCAATGAGCGTGGGCGGCATGAACACCACCGTTACCACGGTGAAGATCTTGATCACGGTGTTTTGCTCGATGTTCACCAACCCCAAAAACGTATTTTGCATGTATTCCAACCGTTCGCTGCTGAACTGCGAGTGTTGCAGCAGCGAGGCCACGTCTTTGATGATGATCTTCAGCCGCTCCTGTTGCAGGGGCGTAAACTCATCGATACGCAGCAACGAGGCCACCACACGTTGTTTTTCGGTGATGGTCTGGTGCAACAACATGACGTTTTCCTGCTGCTGGGCAATGCCCAACAGCAAGTCTTCGTTCAGCGCCTTGCGCGCAATGAGCTCCTTGCTAAACTGGTTGAGCCTCCGGTTGATGCCCTCGATCAAGTCAGCATCGCTGTCAATGCGCGCCTCGAGCAATGTCAGAAACACACCCAGTCCGTGTTCTTTCTTCTCCAGCGATCCACCCGCCTTCAATCTGCGCACGGTTTCGGCAAACGTTTTCAAATCGCCTTGGCGGTAGGTGATGAGCACGTTGCCTACCAGGATGAACGTGACGTTTTGGATGCTTAACTCCTGAGAGCCATTTTGCAGAAAGCCCAAGTTGATCTCAATGGTGGTATCGGTCTCCAAAAACCGCGAGCTACTCTCGATTTCCTGCACCTCTTGCGAAGTAAAGAACTCGATTTTGTACAGCCGCTCGATGAATTCCTTCTCTTCCTGCGAGGGGGATTGCAGGTCAATCCAGATTACGTTCGGCAGCGTCTCCCACTCGTCAAAAGCCGGGTTTTTGTGTTGGAATATTTTTCCCTCCGTAAGCGTGTACGCACGTATCATGAGCGCAGCAAAAGTAACGCAAATCGGCCACGCAGCATTACTTTTGAGTGATGTTTGAGTTGCTTTTGCGTTCGGAGGTTCAGCAATACATTCGCCAGCACGCCCACCTGGACGAAAAGAGTTGGTTGCTTAAGAACCGTGAGGTACTCGGTATTACTCCGAGGCTGCTGGCGCAACAGATGGCCGGCTTGCGCAAGGCCATGAACAAGCTGCCCTCGTGGGCGTTGGCCGAAAACATCGTGTACCCGCCCGCCATCAACCTCGAACAAACTTCATCCGAGGCCACCGCCCGGTTTAAGGCCAGCGTGATTGCGTCATCGGACGGGCATGAACGTGGCGTTGACCTCACCTGTGGATGGGGTGTCGATTCTTTTTTTCTAAGCGAGTCTTTTTCTAGCTGGACGTGCGTGGAGCGCGACTCCGACCTGTTGGCCATGGCTCAACACAATCATCACCAGTTGGGTCGGGTGAACGTGAGGTACGAAAACACCTCCGCGGAAGCGTGGATAGCCCACAACGAAAAGCCCTGCGGCTGGATTTTTATAGACCCCTCGCGCAGGCAACAGGGCAACCGAAAGGTGGTATCGCTGACCGACTGTGAGCCCGATGTGGTGCGGATGCAGCCTCGACTGCTGGCCATGGCCACCAACGTATTGATCAAAACCTCCCCCTTGCTCGACATCCGCCAGGCGCTTCGCGATTTGACGTGTGTACAAAACGTGTATGTGGTGGCTGTGGATAATGAGTGTAAAGAACTTTTGTTTCATCTGACCCCCGGCTTTGCGGGCGAATCAACTCTTCACGCCTGCCAGCTCTCCGGCAAAACGTTTGAAGAGAATTCCCGCTTTTCATTTTTGGGTTCACACGAAAAGGAAGCCGTTGCCACCGGAGCACAGCCGGGACGTTTTTTGTACGAGCCCAACGCGGCCATCTTAAAGGCCGGAGCGTTCAAACAAGTAAGCGCGCATTGGGGTGTTCACAAACTCCACGCCAACACACACGTGTACACATCCGAACAGGTCGTGGCTGGCTTTCCGGGCCGTGTGTTTGAGGTATTGGAAATGGTGAAACCCGACAAAAGCCTTGCTGCGCGGTTGCCAAACGGGCAGGCCAACATCGTGCTGCGCAACTACCCGCTCACGGTAGCGGAGGTAAAAAAGAAAACAGGCGTGGTGGAGGGGGGCGATCTTTTTCTGCTGGGCGCCAGGCATGCAAGTGGCGTAGCCCTTTGGCTCTGCCGAAGGTTGTAAAACCTTTTGCCCACGCAATCGTAAATACCGCGCATGATCGCACCCCGAAGGCATGTTGTGCACGCGTGGGCATGGGTTGCCGTGGGGCTGTTGACGCTGGCGGCCTGTGTGGATGACGCCCCCACGCAGGTTACGCCCCCGAAAGAAATCATTCACACCCCGGACGGACGCACCGTAAAGTTGGGCGATGCCACGGGCATAGCACTTGATGTTGATTCCGATGGCCGGGTGGATTACAACATTTTTGTAGAACTCACAGCCAACAGCGCGGGCGACAGGTTGTACGCGGGCATCAATCCCATCGGCACCAACGCCATCCTGGCGGGGCCCGCCAACGATGATAACTTTCTCAGCATGGGCTTCGCCAAGGCGTTGGCCGCAAACACACCGATTCCTGAACGTCCATCCGGTGACTTACAGTGGTCGCCCGACTTTCACGCGCTGGCCATCCGAAACACGGCTACCGCGGGCGCGGTTTCTTACGAGGGCGATTGGGGAAGCGGTGCCGCTGCTTTTTTGCCTCTTCGGCTGGATGAAGGTGGCTTGAAAAGATACGGCTGGGCAAAGCTTTCTTTCAACAGGACAACGGAAGTGATGACCTTGGAGGAATATGCGTATAGCGAGGTGGCTGGTGTGACCCTGGCGGCAGGAGAAAAATAATAATAGATAGTCGTACAACTAAGTAGCGGACGAGCTTTTGCAATAGCCACCAGTGCTGGTTACCAACCGGCATTGTCCCGCTCAATTTTACTGCCTATTTTTGAAGTAAACTCCAGTGTTCTATGAATGAGCTCGTAATCGACAATAAGCGCTATGTCTTACTTGAACAAAATGACTTCGATACGCTTCGAAAAAAAGCCGCGCTAAAGCGAAATCCTGAAAAGACACTCACGGTTGCCCAAGCCAGAGCCGTTTCTAAAAGATTGATACGAAAGTGGGCAAACGAAAAGTAATAATTGCCCGATCGGTTGCCTATCGCATTTCCGAAGTCTCGTTTTTTATTGAGTCACGGGGGTTAATTGCCACGGCAGAGCGGTTTGCTTCAGATGCATATGACTTTATTGAATCGTTAGCCGACAAGGCGGTCATTTCGGTATTGCCGCGATCCGAAAAGAGCTGCGTTACAGTTGAAGTGTGTTGCGTTTCGCAGAAAGTACACCATTGTTTTTTTGGAGACCGACAAAGAAATACTGGTATGTGAGTTTGTGCCTTCTTCAGTAATACGCTGGTGACCTCACACCACCCCCATCACCCCATACACGACCCAACTGACCGCGCACAGCACCCCGTATACGTTGAGCACCTTCATCCGGTGTTGCGTATCCTCCCACCACAGCACTACCCATGGCTTAAACAAACCCAACAGCAGCAGAAAACTGCTGGCCCACGCCAACAAAAGAAAAATCAACCGGATGTTTTCAAGCATGTGGTAAATTTAACGTCCCCTTTTCATTATTTCTTTACTTTTGCGCCCTCTTTTATCGCGTGCGCGCAGTTGACTTCCTCTCGTTGTATCAATCGGACGGCCTCCTACAATCGTTGGTCGAGGGGATACGTGCGCCCCAACAAAAAACATTTCGCCTCAAAGGCCTGTTGGGCAGCTTGGATGCCATTACGGCCGCGGCCGTCATCAAAAACATTCGCAGCAGCCACCTGTTTGTCCTCACCGATAAGGAAGAAGCCGCCTATTTTCTCAACGATCTGCAAAACCTGCTGGGGCAAAAGGAGCCGTTGTTGTTCCCCATGTCGTACAAGCGTCCGTATGAGTACAGCGAAATCGAAAATGCCAACATCCTCATGCGCGCAGAGGTGCTCAATCAGGTGGGCACCCACCCCGAGGGTCAGTTGATTGTGACCTACCCCGAGGCGTTGAGTGAAAAAGTGATCAACAAAAAATCGCTTGCGTCCAACACGTTTGTGGTCAAAAAGGGAGAAACGCTCGACCTTTCCTTTCTGGAAGAGTTTCTGCACGCCTACGATTTTGAGAAAACCGACTTTGTGTACGAGGCTGGCCAGTTTGCCGTGCGCGGGGGCATCATCGATGTCTACTCATTTGCACACGAGCGGCCGTACCGCATCGAGCTGTTTGGCGATGAGGTGGACAGCATCCGCAGCTTTGACCCCGGCTCGCAATTGTCGGTGGATGCATTGGAAAAAATCAGCTTGATGCCCAACGTACAAACCCGGCTGATGAAGGAAGAGCGCCAGTCGTTGTTTGAGTTCATCCCGCCCAACACGCGGCTGTGGATCAAGGACGTAGAACATACGCGCGATGTGCTGGACCGGTGTTTTGACAAAGCCTCGCAGCAGTTTGATCGCATCTTGCGCGAAAGCGATACCTCTGTAGCGCTGCAGCCCGAGCAACTGTTTGATACAGGCGCTGCTTTTCTGGAGCACCTGCCCAAGTTTCAGGTGCTGGAGTTTGGCCCGCGTTCGTTCGTTGCCCACGCGCCTGTGGTAACGTTTGCCTCTTCGGTACAACCGGCCTTCAACAAAAATTTTGAGCTGCTGGCAACCGATCTCATCGAACGGCAATGGCAAGGATATACCAACCTGATTGCGGCCGAGCAGCCCCGCCAGGCCGAACGGCTTCACGGCATCTTTGCCGAACTACAGCCCGACTTGCGCTTTCAGATTTTGGAAATTCCCCTGCGCCAAGGGTTTATCGACCACCAAACCAAAATTGTTTGCTACACCGACCACCAGATTTTTGAACGCTACCATCGCTACCGCAGCAAAGAGAAGTTTTCGAAAAGCAAAGCCTTAACCTTTCGGGAGCTGCAGACCTTGCAGCCGGGCGATTTTGTCACGCACATCGATTATGGCATTGCCAAGTTTGCCGGCCTGGAAAAAAAGGAGGTGAATGGCCGCGAGCAGGAGGCAATCCGCCTGGTTTTCCGCGATGACGATATCTTGTATATCAACATCCACTCCCTACACAAAATAGCGAAGTACACCGGCCGCGAGGGCACCCCGCCCGTTATCAATAAACTCGGCTCGGGCGAGTGGGACAGCAAGAAAGCCAAAGTCAAAAAGAAAGTACGCGACATCGCCAAGGAGCTGATCGCCTTGTATGCCAAGCGTAAAACGGCCCCCGGCTATGCCTATCAGCCCGATGGCTTTTTGCAGGTAGAGCTGGAAACGTCCTTTTTGTACGAAGACACGCCCGACCAAGCCAAGGCCACCGAAGATGTGAAGCGCGATATGGAACAGCCGCACCCCATGGACCGGCTGGTGTGTGGCGATGTGGGATTTGGGAAAACCGAAGTGGCCATTCGCGCAGCCTTCAAGGCAGCCAGCGAAGGCAAGCAGGTGGCGGTGCTGGTGCCCACCACGATTTTGGCCATGCAGCATTACCGCACCTTCTCCGAGCGACTGGCAAATTTTCCCGTTCATATTGAGTATGTGTCGCGGTTCAAAACGGACAAAGAGATCAAAGAAATCATCCAGCAAGTGGGCGAGGGCAAGGTCAACATCATCATTGGCACGCACCGCGTGGTCAGCAAAGATGTCGTATTCAAAGATCTGGGGCTGTTGATCATTGACGAGGAGCAGAAGTTTGGGGTCAAAGTGAAAGACCGCCTCAAAGAACTTCGGGTGAACGTAGACGTGCTCACCCTCACTGCCACGCCCATCCCGCGCACGTTGCATTTTTCGCTCATGGGCGCGCGCGACCTGAGCATCATTGCCACGGCTCCGCCCAACCGCCAGCCCGTCACCACCGAGCTCCATACCTTTGGCGAAACCATCATCCGCGATGCCGTGAGCCACGAACTGCGCAGGGGCGGCCAGGTGTTTTTTGTGCACAACCGCATCAGCGACATTGACCAAATTGCCAATGTCATTTTCAAGCTGGTGCCTGACTCGCGCATTGGCATTGCCCATGGCCAGATGGAAGGCGATAAATTGGAGAAGGTGATGGTCAAGTTTATCGAAGGAGAGTATGACGTGCTGGTGAGCACCAACATCATTGAATCGGGGTTGGACATCCCCAATGCCAACACGATTATCATCAATCAAGCCCACTTGTTTGGACTGAGCGATTTGCACCAGATGCGCGGGCGCGTGGGCCGCTCCAATAAAAAAGCCTATTGTTATTTGCTTACCCCGCCTTCGTCTTTACTCACGAGCGACTCGCGCAAGCGGTTGGCTGCGCTGGAAGAATTTTCGGACTTGGGCGATGGCTTCAAAGTGGCCATGCGCGACCTGGACATCCGCGGGGCCGGCAACTTGCTGGGGGGTGAGCAGAGCGGCTTCATCAACGACCTGGGTTTTGATACCTACCACAAAATCCTGGACGATGCCATTCAGGAGTTGAAGGAAACGGAGTTCAAAGAATTGTTCACAGAAGAGCTCTCCGCGAAAGCGAAGTTGATGGTGCCCGATTGTGTGATCGAGACCGACCTGGAGATCCTGATCCCGGAGAATTATGTAGGCAGCACGGCCGAACGCTTGCAGTTGTACTCCACGCTGGACAACATTACCGATGAGGGCGCACTGGAACGGTTCCGGGCTTCGTTGGTCGATCGGTTTGGAAGCCTGCCCCCTTCGGTTGTGCAGCTGATTGACACGGTACGGTTGCGCTGGTTGGGCGAACAACTGGGGCTTGAAAAAATTTCGCTTAAAGGCGGTAAGCTGCGCGCCCAATTTATTTCCGGCAAAGACGAGTATTTCAAGTCGGAAGTGTTTGGCAAGATATTGCAGTTTGTTCAGACTCATTCCAAACAATGCCGCATGAAAGACACAGCCGGAAAACTCATGCTGGTGATCGAAGACATTGATAGTGTGGAGGCTGCGCTGCAGTTGTTGGACTTCGACCATCGGTTCAAGCCGCTGGAAGCACCCCTGCTGCCCGGGCAATAACGAAGGGTGGCACCCGTTTTAGATCGACCCATACCGCCAGGCTTGATTACCGATTTATCAAATATGGCCTAGCGTTTTGGAAAACATGTATTTATGTGCCTATATTAGCGGTTGCTTTTGAATCAAAATCTATGCAAATGAGACTTTTCAAGGGATTTTTGCTCCTGGTTGGCTTGGCTGTAGCGGCAACATCCTGTTCACTAATCAACGGGGGTTCTTATCCCACGGCCGAAAACCCGGGCGCCACAAGGGTTAACCCAGGTGTGAGGCCCGGTACCAGTACCACTACGGGCATCGAGTACACTTCGCGCGAAGACATCCCGGCTCAACCCGCCCCGGGCGAGTATCTGTACCCGATCGATGAGTTCGACATGATGCCCCCCATCCCCAACATGCGCTATATTGAAGGTGGTCGTGCGGTGTTGGGTTCGTTGGAAGAAGACCTGCTCGGCTGGCGCGACAACGTGGAGCGCACGGTATCGGTAGCTTCTTTCTACATGGACGAAACCGAAATTGCGAACATTCACTGGAATGAATATTTGTATGCGTTGAACGACAGCGCCATCAAGAATCCGGCTGCGCTGCAGCGCTACAAGGATGCCTATCCGGACACCAGCGTATGGGTGGGCAAACTCGCCTACAACGACCCTTACGTAAAATACTATCTGACCTATCCCGGCTTCCGCTATTACCCCGTGGTGGGCATCACATGGAAACAGGCCAATGCCTATGCTGCGTGGCGCACCCGCGTGGTAAATGATGTGATTCTGGCCGAGCGCGGCCTGTTGGCCGAGCAGCCTGCGGGTGGTGGCACCACTCCTGGCCTGGCGCCTCCCGACCCGCTGCCGAACTTCCGCCTGCCCACCGAAGCCGAGTGGGAGTATGCTGCCATGGCTATGATTGGCACCCAATGGTTGGACGAGGTACAAACGCACCAACGCCTTTACCCCTGGGATGGCCACGCCTTGCGTAATCCTTACGGCAAAGACATGGGTTTGTTTTTGGCCAACTTTAAGCGCGGCCGGGGCGACTATGCCGGTATCGCGGGTAAGTTGAATGATGGTTCGTTGATCACCACCTATATTTATGAGTATCCCCCCAATGACTACGGCCTGTACAACATGGCCGGTAACGTGAGCGAGTGGGTGCTGGATATCTATCGCCCCTTGTCGCACCAGGACTTTGACGATCTGAACCCGATCCGCAGAGATGATTTCCTGGATGACAATGACAAGTACCGGAGCAAATACAAAAAGGCGGCCGATTCGTCCGGGGTGGCCTCGTTAGGCGTGAACAATCCGCAAAGCTATTTGTCGCTGGTCTCAAACCGGAGCCGTGTGTACAAGGGCGGTTCGTGGAAAGATGTGGCCTATTGGATGTCGCCCGGAACCAGACGGTTCTTGGATGAAGATTCCGCCACGGCCACGATTGGTTTCCGTTGCGCGATGATCAACGTAGGCTCCAACCGATAAGCGTACAAAAAACAGTTTTCCCCAGAACCCCCGGTTGAGAAGCCGGGGGTTTTTTATTGGCTACTGCGCAGCGGCAATACAGGCGATGCTGAGTTGGGCGCATCCCGCCTGCCATAAATGCCCGCCACAGGCTTCCAGCGTGGCTCCGGTGGTGATCACATCATCCACCAGCAAGACATGCTTGCCTGCGAGCGATGCGGTGGGTGCCACATCGAAAACCGCCCGCACGTTTTCCCACCGCTGCCAGCGATTTTTTCGGGTTTGGGTTTGCGTCCGTGTTTTGCGCACCGAGATGGACTCACTCACCGGCACCTTCCACACAGAGGCAAGACCCAGCGCAAACTGGGTGCTTTGGTTATAGCCGCGGCTTCGCTGGCGCGAGCGGTGCAAAGGCACGGGCACCAGGCAGTCAAACGGGGCCACAAAACCGCGCTGTGCTAACTCATGGGCGAACACCGCACCAAGCCGCTGGCCCACTTCCGGGTGGTTGTTGTATTTCAGCTGATGTAGTAAGTGCTGCACCAATCCCGACTTTCGGAATTTCAGGAAAGCAAAGGCATGCTGCACCTCCATGCGTCCGGCAAATTTCATGCGCACCGGGTTGGTCTCCTCAAGCCAGTCGTTTGCTTTGGGCAGTTGCGAAAGACATTCGGAACACAACACCTCTTCGCCCTTTACCAGGGCATCCTCACAGCCTAAACAATAGCGCGGAAAGAAGAGGCCCAGAAAATCACGGGCCAGGTGGGAGTTTGAATTGGCTGTATTTGCGTTCATCTTTGCAACAAACGTTTTTTGCCCATGACTTTAGTAGAGCAATTTAATCAATACCGCTCAAAAATGAATGAGAAGATTCTGGAAGCGGACAACCTCATCATCAAACGCATTTTTAACCTGGATACCAATGCCTACCAGGCAGGGGCGCTGGACGTCCGCGCCAAGGAGCTGATCGGCCTGACGTGTTCGCTGGTGCTTCGGTGCGATGACTGTGTGCGATACCATTTGGGCAAATGCCACGAGATAAAGTTGACCACCGAAGAAGTACACGAGGCCATGGGCGTGGCCACGTTGATCGGGGGTACCATTGTAATTCCGCACCTGAGAAGGGCCTTTGAATATTGGGAGGCGTTGCAAAAAGAAGCCTGATGTTCAAGCGTGATTTAGACCAAGATCGCAAGTGGCAGGCCCTGCTGGAATTCATTAACGGCACGTTGGGCAAAAAACCCAAAGACCTGAACGGGGTGCTGTTCATCATCGGGGTGCAGGAATTGGGGCGTGGGTTTGCCCATTTTTCCAAAGAAGAGAAGCAGGACTTGTTGCACATTGCCATCTGCAAGGTGTTGAGCCTTTCAGGGTACTATGCGTTGGAGGGGTTGGACCAGGACGGCTGGCCGCATTGGAAGTTGATTAAAAAACTGCCTCACTTCGATCTGTTGGAACAGGAAAAGCTCTTGAAACAACACGTGATGGAGTATTTTGAAAAAGAGTTGGACTGGGGATACGAGGCGGTGCGCGAGCCCGGCCCGGGCGCTTGAAAAACAGCGTGTTCATCACTACCTTGCTGTAGCAAAACTATCCGTTCCGTTTGCCCGTTATGGATACTGGCGGGGGGCAATTACATGGCAGAGGGCATTCAATCCGTGGTGGAGAAAATTACTTCGTTCAGGCGCAAGTATTATCTCAATTTGTCCATTCGCGGAGCATTGCTCTCGCTCACCATCCTCTTGCTTTATTTTTTGCTGGCCGCCTTGGTAGAGCATGTCCTCTGGCTTAGCTCAGGCGCGCGGCTGGCGTTATTCACCGCCTTCTTTTTGGTTGCCGCCTTTTGCGTGCTGCGTTTTCTGCGTGAGCCGCTGGCCTTTTGGCTGGCCAACCGCGGCCTGGACGAGCAGCAAAGTGCCCGGCTGATAGGCCTCCACTTTACGAACATTGGCGACCGGCTATTAAACGTGCTGCAACTGGCGGCCGCCAGCGAGCGCACGCTTTTGGCCCAGGCGGGCATCGCCCAAAAAGCCCGACAATTTGAGCCGGTGGCGTTTGAGCAGGCCGTGGATTTGAAGGACAACCTTCGCTACCTGCGCATGTTGGTATTGCCCTTTTTACTGTTGCTGGCGCTGCTGCTCGTTAACCAGCAAATCATCACCGGCAGCGCCCAGCGCATCGTTCAATTCAATCAGCAGTTTTCGCCCCAAGCGCCTTTTCAATTTGTGGTGCAAAACGAAACGCTGCGAGCCTACTACCAAGAGGATTTTACCCTTTCGGTGACCACCCGGGGCGAGGCACTGCCCGAGGCCGTCTACCTGGTGCGTGACAACCAGCGGTGGAAAATGGAAACGACCGGAATAGGCGCGTTCCGGTACACGTTTGAAAAAGTACAAACCGACCTCACGTTTCAATTGGAAGGTTCCGGGTTTTTCTCGGCACCGTACACCGTACGGCTGATCAATCGGCCCGAACTGCTGCGCCAAAGCATTACGTTGGAGTTTCCGCGCTATCTCCGCCAGAACAGCACCACCATCAACAACGTGGGCAACCTGGAAGTGCCCGAGGGAACCGTGATCACGTGGAAGCTATCCACCGCCTATGCCGACCGGGCTCATATTGAGTTCGCCTCCGCACCCGGCCAGTTAAACCCGCTACAGCGCCCCGATGATCAGTCGTTTCAGTTCAGCCGAGCGTTTCGCAACCCCGACACGTACAGCTTGCACCTGGAAAATGACGAAAGTAAAAACAAAGACCGCATCACTTATCCCATCGCGGTGATCAAGGACCAGCCTCCGCAAATTACCCTGGAGCGCCTGCGCGATTCCGTTTTGTTCAAAACGTTGTACCTGGCCGGCACCGCCACTGACGACCGCGGCCTCACCGCCCTGCAGCTCCATTATGAAGTGGTGCGAAAGAGCCAGGCAAAAGCCGGACGGCCAATAGCCATTGCGCTTCAAAAGTCGGCCCAACAAAATTTCTTTTATGTGTGGCGTCTGGATTCGCTCCGCCTGGCCCCGGGCGATCGCGTGAATTACTATGTGCAGGTGTGGGATAACGATGGCGTCAACGGCCGCAAGTCGGCTCGCACCGCCAGCTACACCTTCAACATCCCCAGCGAAGAGGACTTGCGGGCCGACATCGTACGGGCGCAAAACCAAACCGAAAATAAAATCGACCAAAGCCTGGAACGCGCACGCCAACTGCAGGACGCCATGGACGAGGCCCAGAAAAAACTAAAGGGCAAACAAAACCTGACCTGGCAAGACAAAAAGATGCTCGAAGACCTGATTCGCCAACGGCAAAAACTGAATGAGAGCGTTGCCGAATTGCAAAAGGAAAACAAGCTGTTGGAAGAGAAACGTGCCGCGTTTCAGGAGGAGAATGAGCGCATCCGTGAGAAGTCGCAGAAGATACAAGAGTTGATGGATCAGCTTTTAGACGAAGAGACCCGGAAGCTCTTTGAAGAGATGGAAAAGCTGCTCAACGAAAACAACGATCCCTCACAGCTTCAAAAGATGCTGGACAAAATGAACCGAAAGGAGATCAACTTGGAAAAGGAGTTGGAGCGTACGCTGGAGTTGTTCAAACAATTGCAATACGACCATAAATTGGACGAGGCCATTCAGTCGCTGGAAAAACAAACCGAGGCCCAAAAAGAGCTGTTGGAAAAAACAAAAACACTGGCCGGAGAAAAACAGGGCCCAAAGGCCAGCGAGCCAACGCCCAAGCCTGAAAAAACCGAGAATGCCGCTACCCCAAACAACCCCAACGAAGGAAAAAACCCAACTGACACCAAACCCACGGCCCCCGGCTTGGCGCAGGAGCAAGAGCAACTGAAAAAAGACTTTGACGCATTCAAAGAACAACTGGATGCCTTGGAGAAAATGGGGCAGGAGCTGGGCGAGCAAACACCCAACATTAGCGAACAGGAAAAGCAAGAGGTGGAAAACGCCCAGGAGCAGAGCCGGGAAAGCCTGGAACAAAACAACCCCTCCAAATCCAAAGAACAGCAGCAGCAGTCCATTCAAAAAATGGAGCAAATGCAGCAACAACTCAACGCCATGCAAAACAGCATGGAGATGGAAATGAACACCGAAAATATGGAGTCGCTGCGGCAGATCCTTCACGGGCTCATCAAACTTTCGTTTGACCAGGAAGGGTTGATGAAGGACTTTGCAGGCGTGCAGCAGGCCGACCCCAAGTACGTGGGGCTTTCGCAACAGCAACTGAAGATCAAAGATGATGCTAAAGTATTGGAGGACAGCTTGTTAGCTCTTGCCAAGCGCGATCCCTTTATGGGCAGCATCGTCACCAAGGAAGTAGGCGAATTGAATGAGCACATAGACAAGGCGGTGGAGCAAATCAAAGAACGAAGACGCAGCAATGCCTCCACGGAGATGCAGTTTGCCATGACCAGTATCAACAACCTGGCGCTGATGCTCAACGACCATTTTGATATGATGATGAACATGATGGCCAACGCCAAGCCGGGCAAGGGGAAAAAACAAAAGGGAAAGCAACCCAACCTCAGTCAGTTGCAGATGCAGTTGAACCAACAAATGGAGCAATTAAAGAACGGGGAGAAGTCGGGCCGCGAGCTGTCGGAGGAGCTGGCGCGCATGGCGGCTGAGCAAGTTGCCGGGTGACCTTCCGGGCAAAATGGAACAAACCGAAATGGACTTGGTTAACAAGCAGCTCACGGAGCAGACGCTGCGCAGGCAGCGGGAAATCATGACGCGGCTGTTGGAGGCCGAGAAATCCATGCGCGAGCAAGACATGGACGATGAGCGCAAGGGCGAAACGGCCAAGGACTATGACAAGGAGATGCCCAAGGCCTTTCAGGAGTATTTACGGTTAAAGGAAAAAGAAGTAGAATTGCTGAAAACCGTGCCTCCCAAACTGTACCCGTACTACAGGAAAGAGGTAAATCGATATTTTGAACGCATAGGAAACGAATAAACCCCGGTTGGCTGCCGCATGAACAATATCCGTATTGAAATCCCTTCGCTTTCGGAGAACATCCGCATGATCGAAAGCTTTATTGACAACGCGAAGGACAAGTTTCACCTGAACGATGACATCTACGGCAACATTATGATTGCTGTGACGGAGGCCGTCAACAATGCCATCAAGCATGGAAATGCAGGCAATTCGTCAAAAAACGTTTCCCTTTCGCTGAGCCTCTCCCAAGACGATGGCCTGATCAAATTCCGCGTGGAAGACGAAGGACATGGTTTTGATTATCACCACCTGCCCGACCCCACTGCGCCCGAAAACCTGGAGAAACCCGGTGGGAGGGGGATTTTTCTGATGAAACACCTTTCGGACGAGGTGCACTTCACCGAAAATGGCCGCGTGGTTGAGTTGAGCTTCTACATCAACAACTGATGCCCGCTTTTCGCTTTTTCAGCGATGGTGTGGATTTTGCGATGCCCCAGCCGAGGAAGACGGCCACCTGGCTGATGCTTGTGGCCACCCGTGAGCGCAGATTGCCGCGGGAAGTGGTTTACATTTTTTGTTCGGATGACTACCTGCTTGGCATCAACCAACGCTTCCTGAAGCACACCACATACACCGATATCGTGACCTTTGATTATGGCAACGGGTCGAAAGAACTGGTGGGTGAGGTTTACATCAGCCTCGACCGTGTACGCGAAAATGCGAAAACGCTGAACGTGTCCTTTGAAGAAGAAATGAGAAGGGTAGTGGTGCACGGCCTTCTTCACTTGTGCGGCCATCGCGATAAGACCAAGGCAGAAAAGGCCGCCATGCGCAAAAAAGAAGACCGCTGCCTATCTTTGTGGAAAAAATAGGTTCCACGTGGAACATTTACCGTGTCTGACGGTCGATCGAAAAGCCAAACACCCTTGCGGTCGGAGGCGGTGATCAAAGCCGCAGTTGCGTGTTTCACGTGGAACATATCGATACCCATGTTTCCAACATACGATGTCATTGTAGTAGGGGCCGGTCATGCCGGATGTGAGGCGGCTGCCGCAGCCGCCAATATGGGCTCGCGCGTCCTTTTGGTAACCATGAACATGGGCACCATCGCCCAGATGTCGTGCAACCCCGCCATGGGTGGCGTGGCAAAAGGCCAGATCGTGCGTGAAATTGACGCCTTGGGAGGGTACTCCGGCATCGTGTCAGACAAGTCCACGCTCCAATTCCGCATGCTTAACTTATCCAAAGGTCCTGCCATGTGGAGCCCGCGCACACAAAATGATCGCATGCGCTTTGCTGAAGAATGGCGGCTCGCGCTGGAACGCACCCCCAATGTCGACTTCTGGCAGGAAATGGTATCGGGCATTGTGGTCAAAAAAAATCGTGTGGTGGGCGTGCGCACCGCGCTCGGTCTCGAAATCAATGCCAAAGCCGTGGTGCTCACCAACGGCACGTTTCTAAACGGCAAAATCCACATTGGCGAAAAAAGCTTTGGGGGCGGCCGCACGGGCGAAAAAGCGGCCACCGGCATCACTGAACAACTGATCGAACTCGGCTTCGAGGCAGGCCGGATGAAAACGGGCACACCCCCACGCGTAGACGGTCGCAGCCTTGACTACTCAAAAATGGAAGAGCAGAAAGGCGATGACCAGCCGGGCAAATTCTCGTACTCGCCCGAAACCAAACCCGCTTCCAAACAACTCAGCTGCTGGATCACGTATACCAACGACTCCGTTCACAAATCACTCGAAAAGGGATTCGACCGCTCACCCATGTTCCAAGGCAGGATCAAGGGCCTCGGGCCGCGCTATTGTCCCTCCATCGAAGACAAAATCAACCGCTTTGCGGAACGCGACCGCCATCAAATTTTCGTAGAGCCCGAAGGTTGGAATACGGTGGAAATCTATGTCAATGGCTTTTCTACATCATTACCAGAGGACATTCAGCATGAAGCCCTCCAACGCATCCCGGGATTTGAGAAGGCCCGCATGTTCCGCCCCGGCTATGCGATTGAATACGACTACTTTCCCCCCACGCAGTTACGGCTTTCGCTAGAGACACAACTCGTTGATAATCTGTACTTTGCCGGACAAATCAATGGCACCACAGGCTACGAAGAAGCCGCCTGTCAAGGGCTAATGGCCGGCATCAACGCCCACCGAAAGGTTCGCGATCTGGAGCCCGTGATACTGAAACGCTCTGAAGCCTACATCGGGGTGCTGATCGATGACCTCGTTAACAAAGGCACGCAGGAACCCTACCGCATGTTCACCTCGCGTGCCGAATACCGCATCTTGCTCCGGCAAGACAATGCCGACCTGCGCCTGACGGAAACGGGCCACCGCATCGGGCTGGCCACTGACCAGCGCATGCAGCGCATGCTCGACAAAAAGGCAGACATCGCTTCGCTATCACACCTGCTGCAACAAATTAAAATCGACCCGGAGGTCGCCAACGCCACCCTCGAAGAGCAGGGCACATCCACCCTTCGCGAGAAAGTGACCGCCAGCGCATTGCTCAAGCGGCCACAACTGAATGTGCGCGATTTGGCAAAGCTATCGCCCGAAGCCCAACAACTCCTGTCGCGTTATTCCACTGACGTGCAAGAGCAAGTCGAAATCAACGCGAAGTACGAAAGCTACATCGACCGCGAGCAAAAGATGGCTGAGAAAATCGAGCGTCTGGACGAATACAAAATCAAACCCGACTTTGACTACGACCGCGTCAAGGCATTGTCGTCCGAAGCGCGCGAAAAACTAAAGAAAATCCGGCCCGAAACCATTGGCCA
>JALONI010000028.1 GCA_025455015.1 Cyclobacteriaceae bacterium
CAGAGCCGGGCGCCATCTATCAAGTACGGCTGAACTTCAGGCGCAGCTACCTGGCGTACGTGTGCGAGGAAGGAGGCGAGGAGGAGGCCGGGCAGACGGCCTTTGGCGCAGACGAGAATTTTGAATCGGAGGAGCGCGAAGAGAGTTATTGGGACAGCTACGAAGATTATTACTATGGCGAAGACTACGAGTGGGAAGAACGTGAGAACCCCTGCCATTCATCGTACTACGTGAACCGTGCCATCCGCAAAAACATCATCGCCACCGACATTGGGTTGATGGCCAAGCAAGGGGAAGACGGCACCACCACGGTCATTGCCACCGACTTAAAAACCACCCTGCCGCTGGCCGGTGTGCAAGTGGAGATGTTCGATTACCAACAGCAATTGCTGGGTACGGCCACAACCACGGCCGAGGGGCAGGCAGTCATAGCGTCTAAACGCAAGCCGTTTGTGCTGGTGGCACGCAGCGGTACGCAACGCGGCTATCTAAAACTGCAGGATGGCAGCTCGCTGTCGCTGAGCAATTTTGACGTGGGTGGTGAGCGTGTGCAAAATGGGTTAAAAGGATTGCTGTATGGCGAACGTGGCGTGTGGCGTCCGGGCGATTCGTTGTACCTCACTTTTATCCTGGAGGATAAACTGAAGCTGCTGCCGGCCAACCACCCGGTGGTGTTTGAATTGCAAAATCCGCAAGGGCAAATCACCAGCCGCATGGTGCGGTCGTCTTCCGAGAATGGATTTTATTCGTTTGCCACCGCGACCGATCCCGAAGCACCTACCGGCAACTGGACGGCCAAGGTAAAAGTAGGCGGCACCGAGTTTACGCAGCCGCTCAAGATCGAGATGGTAAAGCCCAACCGATTGAAGATCAATTTGGACTTTGGTGTAGACAAACTGAAAGCCGGCACCGATGCCATCAGCGGCAAGCTGAACGTGAAATGGCTACACGGGGCCCCGGGCAAAAACCTGCGGGCACAGTTTGAAGTAACGCTCACCAAAGCGACCACCCGATTTGACAGATATCCGGAGTTTGTGTTTGATGATCCCACGCGCAGTTTCACCAGCGAAACGGTGGAGATTTTTGATGGCGTTACCGATGCAGAAGGAAACCAGACCGTGAATGCCGAATTGGCCGTGAACGAGGCTGCGCCCGGCATGCTCAACGCGGTCTTTCGTGGCAAGGTGTTTGAAGAGAGCGGCAACTTTAGCATTGACCGTTTCAGCATTCCTTACTATCCGTATACTTCGTTCACCGGCATTCGTTTGCCGCAGGGCGACCGTGCCCGGGGTATGCTGCTTACCGATACGACTCACCGCGTGGAAGTGGTAACGCTGGATGCCGATGGCGGGCCCGTCTCGCGCACGAACATTGAAATGACGTTGTACAAAGTGAACTGGCGCTGGTGGTGGGATCAATCCAACGAAGGCGATGTGAATTTTATGTCGGGCAGCTATTCACAGCCCATCGCGGTGGGCAAGATTCAAACGGTCAATGGCAAAGGACAGTGGACATTTAGAGTTAAATATCCTGAGTGGGGCCGCTTCTTTGTGCGGGCCTACGATCCCGAATCGGGCCACAGCACCGGCAAAACGGTGTACATCGACTGGCCGGGATGGGCCGGACGCGCTCGCAACGAAGCGGACGGAGCCACCATGTTGTCGTTTGCCGCTGACAAACCCGCGTACAACATTGGCGAGAAAGTGAATTTGGTTATTCCCGGCAGCGACAAAGGCCGCGCGCTCGTCAGCGTGGAAAACGGCAGCCGCGTGCTCAAAACCTTCTGGTTGGAAACCAAGAAGGGCGACAATCCTTTTTCGTTTGAGGTGACAAAAGACATGACACCCAACGTCTTCATCAGCGTGACAGCCTTGCAGCCACACGCGCAAACGGCCAATGACCTGCCCATTCGCATGTATGGCGTCATTCCCATTCAGGTAGAAGACCCGGCCACTCATTTGACACCCGTCATCTCCATGCCCGATGTACTGGAGCCGGGGCAGAAGGTGACGATCAAGATTTCAGAGAAGGACAAACGCAAAATGACCTACACGGTAGCGGTGGTGGATGAAGGGCTGTTGGATTTAACCAAGTTTAAGACTCCCGATGCGTGGAGCCGCTTTTATGCGCGCGAGGCTTTGGGCGTGCGCACGTGGGATGTATTTGATGAAGTAATCGGTGCCTTTGGCGGAAAACTCGAACGTCTCCTGGCCATTGGTGGCGATGGCGAACTGGCAGGAAAGGAAGACGATGCAAAAGCAAATCGGTTTAAGCCGGTGGTCAAGTTTTTTGGGCCCTTTACGCTCACGGGCAGTGGCAACGAACACACGTTTACCATGCCGCAATACATTGGCTCCGTCAAAACGATGGTCGTGGCGGGGTACGAAGGCGCGTATGGCTCGGCCGACAAGGCTACCCCGGTGCGCAAGCCGCTGATGGTGTTGGCTACGCTGCCACGCGTGCTGGGGCCGGAAGAGAAAGTTAAACTGCCCGTCACGCTGTTTGCGCAGGAGAAGTCCATCCGCAATGTAAAAGTAGAGGTGAAGGTCAGTGGGCCCGTATCACTATCGGGCACCCCGTCTAAAACGGTGGCCATGCAGAGCAACGACCAAACCGTTGACTTTGATTTGGAGGTAGCGGGCCAAACCGGAGTGGCAAAAATTGAAGTGACGGCCCGCTCGGGCAGCTACCAATCCACCGATGTGATTGAAATACAAGTGCGCAACGCTAATACGCCCGTCACCCGCGTGCAGGAGGTGCTGCTCGAAGCCGGAAAAAGCTGGGCGGGCAACCTGGCGCCCGTGGGCATGCCGGGTACCAACAGTGCGGTACTGGAAGTAAGCACTTTGCCGCCCGTGAACTTAGGTCAGCGGCTGAAGTATTTGATGCAATACCCGCACGGCTGCATCGAGCAGACTACGTCTTCCGTATTTCCGCAGTTGTATCTGGAAAACATCAAGTCGTTGACGGCCGAGGAGAAAGCCACGGTGCAGCGAAACGTCAAAGCAGGCATTGAGCGGTTGAAGCTGTTCGCCCAGCGCGATGGAGGCTTTGCCTACTGGCCGGGTGGCGAAAACTCCGACAGTTGGGGCACTGCCTATGCCGGTCATTTTTTGGTGGAGGCCGAAGCCAGGGGCTATTTTGTGCCTAACGACCTGTTGAAGCGGTGGAAGCGCTATCAAAAAGAAAAAGCCCAGGCGTGGCGTAAAAGCCAGGAGTACTACAGCAGCGAACTGATTCAGGCATATCGTTTGTATACGCTGGCGCTGGCCAACAGTGCCGAGCTCAGCGCCATGAACCGTTTGCGTGAGGCCGGCAACCTGCCGCCCACGGCCGCGTGGATGCTGGCCGCGGCCTACGTGAAGGCCGGGCAGGCAGAGGCAGCCAAGGCACTCATGGCCAAGTTGCCCATCACGGTGAAGCCGTATCAGGAGATGGCCTACTCCTATGGTTCAGACCTGCGCGACCAGGCCATCATTCTGGAAACGCTGTCGATGCTGGGCGACCGCACCAAAGCCTTTGACGTGCTGCGCGAGATGGCCGCCTCCCTGGGACGGCAGGATTATTATGGAAACACGCAAACGCTGGCGTGGTGCCTGAAGGCGATTGGTGTTTTTGCTGGCCAGGAGCAAAAAGGGGAGCTGCGTTTTACCTACACCTATCGCGGCAAAGAGGTGAAGGTGAACACGGGCCTGCCCATCGCACAAATTCCGCTGGCCGTGGCCGATGCGAAAACCGAAGCGTTGAAGATGACGAGTGAAAACAAAGGTATGTTGTTTGTGCGCGTCATTGGCGAGGGTACGCCCGCGCGGGGCCAGGAAGACAATGCCGAGAACAACCTCGCCATCCGGGTGGCCTACACCGACACCGATGGGCGTGCGCTGGACGTAGCCACCTTGGAGCAGGGACAGGAGTTCATCGCATCGGTGACTGTGTCAAACCCCGGGCTGCGCGGAGCGTACAAAAACATGGCACTGGCCCAGGTGTTCCCTTCCGGGTGGGAGATCAACAACCTGCGATTGGACGAAGCGCAATCGCGCCTCGCGGGCGATGTGCCCACCTATCAAGACATCCGCGATGACCGCGTGTACACCTATTTTGATTTGGGCAATGCACAGCAGAAAACATTCAGCGTGTTGCTGACGGCCAGCTATGCAGGCACGTTTTACCTGCCCGCGGTAAGCTGCGAGGCCATGTATGACCCAACCGTTTACGCTCGTCAGAAAGGCATGGAGATAAGGGTATTAAAACCGGTGGGGCAATGATTTTGGGAGCCTGTTTTTCTCGCTGATTTCTGCGGCTGGGGCCAAGTAAATTTGTGCGGAGATCAGCCTACCCGGTTTTCCGGATGCCCCGGGTAATGCGTGGTCAGGTTGCTCTCTGAGTAAAGCAAGAAGTAAAGCCAAATGCTAAACGTGCGATCCGCCCGTCTTCATTTTTTTGTCTGTTCGCGGTGGTCCTTGGTGGCGGTGCTTGCTGGCGCCCTGGCAATCGCCTATTTTTTTTGCCTGCCCCAGCCCCTGTTTTCCGACCCGTACAGCACCGTGTTGGAAGACCAGAACCATCGTTTGCTCAGTGCTTCCATTGCGGCTGACGGCCAGTGGCGGTTTCCCTTAGTCGATACCGTGCCTGCGAAATTTGAACAAGCGTTGGTGATGTTTGAAGACCAGCGCTTCCATACGCATGTGGGCGTGGACGGGCGCGCGCTGGCGCGCGCCCTGCGTCAGAACATCCGCGCAGGCAAGATCGTCAGCGGGGGAAGCACCCTCTCCATGCAAGTCATTCGCCTGGTGCGAAAAGACAAACCGCGAACGGTTTGGAACAAGGTCATTGAGATGGTGATGGCCACGCGCCTGGAGTGGCGGTATTCCAAAAAGGAAATCGTGCAGCTTTATGCCTCCCATGCGCCTTTTGGCGGCAACGTGGTAGGTTTGGAGGCCGCCTGCTGGCGCTACTTTGGCCGCGACCCTTCGCAACTGAGTTGGGCCGAAGCCGCCACGCTCGCCATTCTGCCCAACAACCCCGGCATGATTCACCTGGGCCGCAACCGCGCGGCCCTCCAACAGAAGCGCAACCGCCTGCTTATGCGACTGGCCCGTGCGGGATACCTCGATTCGTTGGCATTGCCATTGGCGTTGCAAGAAGCGGTGCCCGGCCCTCCGCTGCCGCTGCCGCGCCATGCTCCGCATTTGCTGGATCATATCACCGCCAAGGGATGGAAGGGCCAGCGTGTGACATCCACCTTGGACGAACAGCTACAGCAGCGCGTGACGGAGCGCGTGTGGCAACACCACCAGCGTTTGGCGGCCAATCGGATTTTCAATGCCGCAGCCCTGGTAATGGAAGTGGAGACGGGGCATGTGGTGGCCTACGTGGGCAATGTGCCCTCGGGCGAACGGAATCAACAACAAGTGGACGTCATCCAGGCACCGCGCAGCACGGGTAGCATTTTGAAGCCGTTTCTGTTTGCCGCTCTGGTGGACGAGGGCAAGTTGCTGCCCGGCATGTTGCTGCCCGATGTGCCCACTGTCATCCAAGGTTTTGCGCCCCAAAACTTCTCCAAGTCATTTGATGGTGCCGTGCCCGCCAGAGACGCGTTGATCCGTTCGCTCAATATACCCGCAGTGCTGGCGCTGAAAGAATATCGGTATGAGAAGTTTCACAGCCTGCTTACGCAGATGGGCATGACCACGCTGACGCGGCCGCCCGATCATTACGGGCTCACGCTGATCACGGGAGGTGCGGAGGGCACCTTGTGGGACATCACCGGCATGTATGCGTCCATGGCGCGCACGCTCAACCGGTATTTCACCCGGCCGGGCGTCAGGCGCTACGAGGCGAAGGACTTCCATCCACCCGTGATCCACCGGGTTGATGACCCTGCCCCCGGTGTGATGGAAACGAAATCGATCGTGAGTGCCTCGTCCATCTATGTCACGTGGGAGGTGCTCAAAGAGCTTTATCGGCCCGGTGAAGAAACCGGCTGGCAGTTGTTCGGCAGTGCCAAAAAAATCGCCTGGAAGACAGGCACCAGTTTTGGCTTTCGCGATGGGTGGGCGGTGGGCGTCAACGGAGACTATGCCGTGGGTGTGTGGGTGGGCAATGCCGATGGCGAGGGCAGGCCCGGGCTGACGGGTACGGAGGCGGCTGCACCGCTTCTGTTCGATTTATTTTCGCTGTTGCCGAGTCAGCGCTGGTTTGAGGTGCCCCGCAGCGAGATGACACCGGTGGCTGTTTGTGCGCGCAGCGGCTACCGCGCTCAGGCCCGGTGCGAACAAATTGACACCGTGCTTTTACCCCTGGCAGCCGAGCGCACCGGCACCTGTCCGTTCCACCAAAAAGTATTTGTGAACGAAACAGGCACGTATCGCGTGCACGCAGATTGCGAACCGCTGGAAAAGCTACATCCTGCCCGCTGGTTTGTTTTGCCGCCCGTGCAAGAGTATTACTACAAAAGCAAAAATATCCGCTATCAGCCGCTGCCTCCCTACCGGCCCGACTGCCGCGATCCTTCCGCAATTGCCGCCATGGATATCATCTACCCCCGGCCCAACGCCTCGGTGTTCGTACCACGCCTGCTGGATGGCGCAGTCAGCGATGTTGTATTGCAGGCTACCCATCGCAACAGCCAAGCGAAAATCTATTGGCACCTGGACAATGAGTTTGTAGGCGTCACGAGCCGTGGCCACAAACTGGCCCTTCAGCCGCGCGAGGGCAGCCACGTGCTGGTGCTCATAGACGAAACGGGTCAAAGCCTGCAGCAAACCTTCACCGTTATTGCCCGCTAGCGTTGGTTGTTTGAAAAAGAATCTGCTTTTTTACGCGATAACTTGATCGTGGTCAAGTCGTTGGCTTTTACCTAAACCCATTCCGAATGAAGACGCGTCTATTTTTTGCGCTTCTATGTGTTTTGTCAGTTGCTTTTTCGGCCGGTGCGCAGCCTACCCCTCCCTCGTATTTTGTCGTCATAGGGGCGTTTGCCATCCAGGAAAATGCCGGCCGGCATGTAGCCGATGCCGCAATCAAAGGACTGACGCCTACACCGGCCATCAACCCGTTGCGAAAGCTCACCTACGTGTACACCTTGCAAACGGACCACGCGAGGGCGGCCTTCGCGGAAGCCGCGCGCATCCGCCAGTCAACTCCGTATAAGGATACATGGGTTTTTTTTGGCCGACTAGGCGAAACGCAGCCACAAACACCCTTGGCTCGCGAAGAAAAATCAACCCTCGAAGCCGCGATACCCGAGCGTGAAGAAAAGGCAATCGCCACCCTGACCCCGCCACCCGATTCCGCTTCGGTGATACCCGCCAAAAAAGACACCCGACCTGCGCGCAAACCCGAAGACGGAAAGGATTTCTTGTTTCAAGTGATGTCGGGCACCGAGCCGCTCAAAGGCGTGGTAGACATTTATGATAAAGACAAAAAGAGAAAGCTCCGTACCCTCAATAGCAATGAGCAGACGCTCGTCAAGCCCCTCACGCCCAACGGGCAATGGATCATCGTGTGCGAGATTATGGGATATAAGCCAAAAGAATTTACGCTGAACTATTTTGAACCCGGCAGCACCGCAGGGGTAGAGGTAACGGAGGCGGGGGAGGTGCTCGTTTCCATTGACTTGCAAAAGGCCGTGCGGGGCGATATGCTGCGCACCTATCATGTACGGTTTTTTGAGGATGCGTCCGTGATGCGCCCCGAGTCACAGGACGAAGTGGACGCCCTGAAACAAATGCTGCAGGATAATCCGGAGTTCCGCATTCGGATACATGGCCATACCAACGGCAACTACGGAGGCAAAATCGTCTCGAAAAAAGAAGACGATCGCGAATTTTTTATGCTCACCAATACCCAAGAGGGGAAAGGATCGGCCAAAAAGCTGTCGGGTATGCGGGCCGAGGCCATTCGCACGTATCTGATTGCTTCGGGCATTCAAGCTACGCGCATGGAAATTGAGGCATGGGGCGGAAAAAAGCCGCTGGAAGACCCGTATGGCGACAAGGCAGCAGCCAACTCGCGCGTGGAGATCGAGATTTTATAGCCGGTGGTGCCCTTGGCCAAGTCCCGGGTTCCGACTACCTTTCGTACGCCATCGTCAACCCTATTCGCTTATGTGGAAAAAAATACTGGTCGTTACCTTGTGGGTCGCCTCTGCCGCTGTGTGGGCCCAAGAAGAAACCAACTACTACGTAGTGGTGGGAGCCTTTCGCAATTTGAACTATGCCATCCGCTACACGGATGAAGCCAACAAGGCAGGCTTCAATGCCGAGTACGCCCTCCATCCCGCCCGCCAGTTGTATTATGTGTTTTTGTTGGCTACGCCCGAAAAACGCAGGGCCTATGCCTTTATGATGAAGATGCGGGTAGAAACCAAGTACAAAGAAGCCTGGGTGTACGCAGGCAGTTTGGGCGCGGGCGTGGTGGCAGAATCGCCCCAAGAACCGGTCGTTGACGATCAGCCGGAGAAGATGCCCTCGGATGGAGTGGTGGTGGAACCGGTAAAAAAAGACTCGATCGTGGCTGCGGTGGAACCGCTGATCGTGGAAAAGCCGCCCGTGGTGGAGGAGAAAAAGCCCTTCTACCGCACCTTCGTATTTCAGTTGATTGACGCGGATGATAACAGTCCCGTCAAGGGCGAGGTATTTTTACAAGAAGACCCTCGGGCGGAGGAATTTGTGGCCTATGTAGCCAATGAGGGTACCCAGGTAACGCCTCCGCGCAATACAGCCGGCACCTACTCGCTCGTTACGCAAGCGGCCGGGTACCGCATGGTTATGCAAAATCTCAACTACAAACCATTGATGAGCGATGGCGGTGATGCCGACAAACCCATCGTGGTACCCATTCGGTTGGTGAAAGTAAAAAAGGGCGACTATGTCGAGTTCTCCCACGTGCGTTTTTTCAAAGACGCGGCCATTCTCCAACCCGGCTCACGCGATGAACTGCTGGGACTGGCCGATTTGATGAAAGAGAACACACGCTATAAAATCAAAGTGCACGCGCATTGCAACGGCAAAGCCGATCGGGAGGCCACGCTGTTGGGTGCCAGCACCGAGTACTTTGCGCTGACCGACCAAAACGTAAAAAAGAAGGTGTCGGCCAAAGAACTGACGGCTGCCCGGGCGCAACTCATCAAAGACTTTTTTGTCAGCCAAGGTATTGATGGCTCCCGCGTGGGCACCGTGGCCGAGGGGGGCCGCGTGCCCCTGTATCCCGAAACGGGAAAGACCGCCCCCTTCAACGACCGCATTGAGATTGAGGTAGTGCGCAAATAGTAGTGCGCGCGGCCGTGCTACGGCTGCAGGTAAAATGAAATCGGGATTTCCTGCCGCGAGCTGTTGAAACCATAAATCAATACTTTGCCTTTGTACTTGGCAAAAAACTCCATTACCTCTTGCGGTTCGGTCACACGCTTGCGGTTGATGGATACGATGGTGTAATTCTCCGGCATGTTCAGCCGCTTGAAAAGCCCGTCTTTGATTTTAAACACTTTCACGCCATAGTCCACGGCTTCCAGCGTGGCGCCCAGCGTGGCGTCACTGAAAAACTTGCGTTTGATCAAATTGGTGTCTCCGTTTTTGTTGAGCAGCACTACGGTTGTCGTGGCGGACTTTTCCTCGCGCACGTAAGTGATGGTGATTTTGTCGCCTGGTGAATGATAACTCAGTTCTTCCTCAAAGGCACTTTTGCTGTTGATCTCGGTGGCGTTGATGCGGGTGATGATGTCCCCCGGCTGCAGGCCCGCCTGGTAAGCAGCGCCCTCGCGTTCCATGTCGCCCAACAGCACGCCCTGAAAGTTTTTCACGTTGGTGTTGAGATCGTATTTCTTTGCGTTCTGGAAATCATACTCGATGATGTTTCCGCCAAAAATGGCCTTTTGCGAGGCGCCATACTTGATCAAGTCGTTGGCTACTTTTCGGGCGATGTCAATGGGCACGGCAAATGCATACCCTGTGTAGGAGCCGGTGCGCGACAGGATGGCCGTGTTGATGCCCACTAAGTTTCCGTCTTTGTTCACCAAGGCACCTCCGCTGTTGCCCGGGTTGATGGCAGCGTCTGTCTGAATGAACGACTCAATGGGAAATTTATCCGCCAGGATGTTGATGCGCCTGCCTTTGGCGCTGACAATGCCCGCGGTCACCGTGGAGGACAGCGAAAACGGATTTCCCACGGCCACGACCCATTCGCCCACCGCCAGATTTTTTGAGCTGCCCAAGGTGATGGCGGGCAGGTTCTCTTCTTTTATCTTAAGCACGGCCAAGTCGGTGGACGGATCGGTGCCGATCAATTCCGCATCGTAGACCTTTTTGTTGTAAAGCACTTGAATTTTTTCAGCCGCCTCAATTACGTGGTTGTTGGTAACAATGTAGCCATCTGCGGTGAAGATGACGCCCGAGCCACTGCTCACGCGCTCTTGCGAACCGCTGCTGCCAAAGAGCAAGTCCCAGTACGAGTACGCGGCCCCGCTCTGCGAGATGCTGTTGATAAACACCACGCTGGGAATGGCCTTGTTTGCAGCCGCGCTAAAATCGATGGCCTCGGCCGGCAACGTAGTTTGCGTGGGCCCCGCGGTAGCGAGGTAAGGCTGGGCGGTGAGATCGGCACCGTCCGGTGTATGGGCCGTTTGGATGGCGCGCAGTTGTTTTTCTGCGCGGTAGGCGTCAAAAACATAGGCTCCGGCCATGCCTGATCCGAAGGCGAGGAGGGCGATGAAAAGAACGTGTGTTAACTTCATAGTGGCTACAACGGAGGTACGATTAAAATGTTGGTCAGAAAGTTTTATCCACGTTGCAAAAATGATTCCAAGGGCGTGTTCCACTCAATTTGTCATACACCCCGGTGGGCTTTGGGCAAAAGCCTGCTATTTTTGCATCATGGGTATCCGTTCCGCCTTGGCCAAGCCATTTGCCGCGTACATTGCCAGCCAAACGAAAGAATGGTCGGGTAAGCCCGGCTTGTATCAGCAACGCACACTGGAAAAAATTGTCTCGGCCGCCAAAAATACGGTCTTTGGCCGCGACCATGGGTTTGCCGACATCCGCAGCCATGCTGATTTTGTCAAACAGGTGCCGCTGCGCGACTATGAGCAGTTGAAGCCGTACATCGAGCGGGTAGTGCGGGGCGAGAGCGACATTGTGTGGCCGGGTAAACCCGCGTACTTCGCCAAAACCTCGGGCACCACCTCGGGCACCAAGTACATCCCCATTTCCAACGAGTCGATACCCAATCACATCAACAGCGCGCGCAACGCGTTGCTCAGCTACGTACATGAAACAGGCCAGGCAGCCTTTTTGGATGGCGGGCTGATTTTTCTGTCGGGCAGCCCTGAGTTGGAGGAAAAAGCCGGTATCAAAACCGGGCGCCTGTCGGGCATCGTCAATCATCACGTGCCGGGCTACCTGCGCACCAACCAAAAGCCCGGCTACCAAACCAACATCATCGAGGACTGGGAAGAGAAGTTGGAGCGCATCATTGACGAAACGCTCCACGCCAACATGACACTCATTTCGGGCATTCCCCCCTGGGCTCAAATGTATTTCGATCGGCTGGTGGCGCGCACCGGCAAAAAGGTGAAAGACGTGTTTCCGAACTTTTCAATGTTTGTGTATGGGGGCGTCAACTTCGAACCCTATCGCGCAAAGCTGTTTGACACGATTGGCAAAAAGATAGATTCGATTGAGACGTACCCGGCCTCCGAAGGCTTTATCGCCTATCAGGATTCGCAGCGTGAGGAAGGCCTATTGCTGCTGGCCAACAGCGGCATCTTTTTTGAGTTTGTACCCACCGAGGAGTTTTTTAGTGAAACCCCCAGACGGCTGTCGGTTGAAGAGGTGGAGTTGGGAAAAAACTATGCCGTCATTATCAATAGCAACGCGGGGTTGTGGGGATATTCGCTTGGCGACACGGTCAAATTTGTTTCAAAAAGGCCCTATCGATTGCTGGTAACCGGACGCATTAAGCATTTTATTTCGGCTTTTGGCGAGCATGTGATTGGCGAAGAAGTGGAAAAAGCCATGAAATTTACCTGCCAGAAATTTCCGGAGGCCGAGCTGGTGGAGTTTACCGTGGCACCCCACGTGGCCCCGCCCGAGGGCATGCCCCACCACGAGTGGTTGATTGAATTTTCGCATCCTCCAAATGACCCTGAGGCGTTTCGATTGGAACTGGATCGACAATTGCGCGGGCTGAACGTGTACTACGATGATCTGATTGCCGGAAACATTTTGACCACGCTAAAAGTCACTTCGCTGGCGCGAAACGCCTTTATCGACTACATGAAATCGCTCGGTAAGTTGGGCGGACAAAACAAGGTGCCGCGGCTGAGCAACGACCGGAAAATTGCGGAGGAATTGAGTAAATTTCGAGCATGATCATTGAGCGCCAGAAGCAAATCGTAATTTCGCAGCTTTCGGAGTTAAAGCCCTTGCGCGTGGGCGTGTTTGGCTCGTATGCCCGCGGAGAGGAGAAACCCACCAGCGACCTGGATATTTTGGTCCATTTGGACTATTCCCTTCGGCCTTCCTTGTTCGATTTGGCGAGGATACAAGAGAATCTGTCCGGTGCCTTGGGAATTCCGGTGGATTTGGTCACAGACCGCGCGCTATCCCCTCATATGAAACCGTATGTCCAGCGCGACATTTCGTATATTTTCGGATGAGGGACAAGGTGTATTTCCAACACATTCTTGATTCTATCGGAAGAATAGAACCATACGTTGACAGCTTGAGTAAAGATGAGTTTATGCGGCATTTTATGGTTCAGGATGCCGTACTTCGAAACCTGGAAATCATAGGTGAAGCATCTTCCAAAATATCTCAGCCTATCAAAGACAAGTACGCAACCGTGCCATGGCGCGATAATAAAGCGATGCGCAATTACGTGGCCTATGAATATTTTGCCGCGGATATGGAATCGGTTCGGAACACGGTGGTCATCCATTTGCCCATCTGGAAAGAAAAAGTGCTGTCCATTCTTAATGATGTTGAACCTTGAAAAAACGAATTGCTATCCTAGGCTCCACGGGCTCTATCGGCACACAGGCCCTGCAAGTCATCCAAGCGCACCCCGACTACTTTGAGGTAGAACTGTTGACGGCTCAACACAATGCCGCTTTGCTCATTGAGCAAGCCATTGCCTTCCAGCCCAACGCGGTGGTTATTACCAACGAGGACAAGTATGCCCAGGTAAAGGAAGCCTTGGCCCCGCACCCGGTCAAGGTGTTTGCGGGCGAAGCTGCGCTGGCTTCATCGGTGCAGATGGAATCCATCGATCTGGTATTGACGGCACTGGTGGGGTATTCCGGCCTGACGCCCACCCTTCGTGCCATTGAGGCCGGAAAGACCATCGCCCTGGCCAACAAAGAAACCCTGGTGGTGGCGGGGGAGTTGGTCACAGCGCTGGCCAAGGCCAAAGGGGTTAATATCTACCCGGTAGATTCCGAACACTCGGCCATCTTCCAATGCCTGGTGGGCGAGTTCCACAATCCGATCGAAAAAATCATCCTCACCGCCTCGGGCGGACCGTTTCGTGGAAAAAAACGCGATGAACTGCTGTACGTAACGAAGGCGCAAGCGCTCAAGCACCCCAACTGGACCATGGGCGCCAAAGTCACCATTGACTCGGCCTCGCTCATGAACAAAGGGTTGGAGGTAATTGAAGCCAAGTGGCTGTTTGGGCTGCGGCCCGATCAAGTGGAAGTGATTGTTCATCCACAATCCATCGTACACTCGCTCATCCAATTTCAAGACAGCTCCATCAAAGCACAATTGGGCCTGCCCGACATGCGGCTGCCCATCCAGTTCGCCATGACGTATCCCCAAAGGTTAACGGCCGATTTCCCCCGGTTTGATTTTGCACAGTACCCCGCGCTCACGTTCGAAAAACCCGATACCGAAACTTTTCGTAATCTTGCGCTCGCGTTTGAGGCGCTCCACCGGGGTGGCAACATGCCTTGTGTGCTCAACGCGGCCAACGAAATGGCCGTAGATGCGTTCTTAAAGGACAAAGTAGGTTTTCTCGCAATGTCGGATGTGGTGGAACAATGTTTGGCAAAAATGGATTATGTAGCCAGCCCGCGGTATGATGACTATGTGGAGACAGACCGCGAAACTCGGATAAAAGCACTTGAATTAATTCACTGATGGAAGGATTGGTAATGACGGGCCAACTGCTGTTGAGCCTCTCGATTTTGATAGCGGTACACGAATGGGGTCACTTTATCACGGCCCGCATGTTTAACATACGCGTAGAAAAATTCTACCTGTTTTTTGATTTTCTGTTCCCCATGGCCAACGTGGCCAATTTTGCGCTGTTCAAGTATAAAAAGGGAGACACCGAGTATGGAATCGGATGGTTTCCGCTCGGTGGCTACGTCAAAATTGCCGGCATGGTGGATGAGAGCATGGACAAAGACCAGATGAAGGAACCACCCAAGCCCGATGAGTTCCGGTCCAAGCCTGCGTGGCAGCGCTTGATCGTGATGTTGGGCGGCATCATCGTGAATGTCATAGTCGGCATCTTCGTATTTATTTGCGTGATGTACTTTATTGGCGATTACCACCTGCCCATGAAGCTCGTGAATGAAAACGGTGGGATTGAAGCCTTGGCCATTGCGCAAAAAATCGGATTACAAACGGGCGATAAGATCGTGAAAGTGAACGGACAGGAGTTTGAATACTTCGAGTCGCTGACCAAACCCGATGTGCTTATTTCGGGCGGGTCATACTATACCGTGGAACGCGGGGAAAAGATCATTGACATTCCCTTGCCCGAAGATTTTATTGAGAATTTTGACCGCAGAAAGGCAGCGGAATCGTTTATGCGGCCGCGTGCCAGCACCCTTGTAGCGGAAGTGTCAGATAAAATTAAAATCAAAGATGAAGCGGGCGAGGAAAAAACAGTTCCTACCGTGGCGAGCCAAATCGGGCTGAAAAAGGATGATCAAATTATTGCTATCAATGAGAAGCCTGTGAGGTACTTGGATGAAATTCGTGAAATTGTGTCAAAACCGGCCGATTCCGTTTCCATTTCCGTTGCTCGGGGAGCGGATACACTTACGCTGAAAGGATCATATAAGAATCACACCGTTTTGGGCTTTGCGGCTGCTGGGATAAAACGAGAAGATTTCGTTCACATCGAATATTCCCTGGGTGAATCAATCATCAAAGGCCCCGGCCGCGGCATGGAGGTATTGGCGCTTCAGGCAAAGTCCATTTGGAAATTGGTGACCGGCAAGATTTCCGTGCGCACCATTTCCAGTCCTATCGGCATCGCGCAAGCCTATGGCGGCACGTGGGACTGGGAGCGTTTCTGGCGCATGACCGGTTTGATCTCGTTAGCCCTGGCGTTTATGAATTTGTTACCCATTCCCGGCCTTGACGGTGGCTATGTGGTGTTCTTGCTCTATGAAATGATCACCGGCCGCGAGCCTTCGGAGAAGGTATTCGAAAACTCAATCAAAGTGGGTATGGCCTTGCTGCTGTTGCTCATGGTGTTTGCGTTCTCCAACGACATCGTCAAGTTGTTTTCCAATTGATTTTCGACTAGCATCGCCAAAAAAATCCAATCCCCTCACCTGAGGGGATTTTTGTTTTGGAAGCAAATGGGAGAACCTGGCTTCAATCGATTTAGAAACCAAAAAAAGCTAACTTACCTCGCTCAAACGCCAACGTTATGCAGGTACGTGACTTCCTTCGCACATACGCTTCGCATCCCCACTACCAGGCGCCCACCGGGCCGGTGTTGCATGCCCGGTCGTGGCAAACGGAAGCACCCTTGCGCATGTTTCTCAATAATTTGGATGCGCGGGTGGCCGAAGATCCGGCAAACCTGGTAGTCTATGGCGGCACGGGCCAGGCAGCACGCAGTGTGGAGGCTGCGCAAAAAATCATCGAGTGCCTGCTTCGCCTTACCGATGACCAAAGCCTGCTGATCCAATCCGGCAAACCGGTGGGCATCATTCCCACCCATCCGGAGGCGCCACGTGTATTGATCGCCAACAGCAACCTGGTGCCACACTGGGCTACATGGGAACATTTCAAGGAATTGCAGGAAAAGGGCCTGATGATGTATGGCCAAATGACGGCCGGCAGTTGGATCTACATCGGCACACAGGGCATTTTGCAAGGCACGTACGAAACATTTGTGGCCTGTGGGCAAAAGCACTTTGCCGGCAACCTGAAAGGCAAACTGATTGTGAGCGGTGGCCTGGGCGGCATGGGCGGGGCCCAGCCCTTGGCCGCCACGCTGGCGGGTGCCACGTTCTTGGGTGTAGATGTGGATGCTGCGCGAATTCAGAAAAGAGTAGATACGCGCTATGTCGACAAGATGACACATTCCTACGAGGAGGCCATCCGGTGGATGCTGGAGGCCAAACACAAAGGAGAGGCGATCTCGATTGGGCTGGTAGCCGACATTGGGGATACCTTGGAGCGTTTGCTCCGCGAAGGCATCATCCCCGATGTACTGACCGATCAGACTTCGGCTCACGATCCTGTTAGTGGCTATGTGCCCCATGGTCTTTCCCTGGCCCAGGCGGCCGCGCTGCGTAAAAAAGATTCCGCAGCCTACAAAGAGCGTTCGCTCCAAAGCATGGCCCGCCATGTGCGGCTGATGTTGGAGATGCAACAGCGCGGCAGTGTCACGTTTGACTATGGAAACAACCTGCGTGAGTTTGCCAAACAAGGAGGCGAGCCAAGGGCCTTTGATTTTCCCGGATTTGTGCCCGCTTACATACGTCCGCTTTTTTGCGAGGGCAAGGGCCCCTTCCGCTGGGTAGCCCTCTCGGGCGACCCGAATGATATTTTCGTAACCGAAGACGCGCTCACCGAGGCGTTCCCTCAAAACACATCCATGATCGACTGGCTGCGTGCCGCGCGCCAGCGAGTCGCCTTTCAAGGGTTGCCAAGCCGCATCTGCTGGCTGGGCATGGGCGAACGCCAAAAAGCAGGACTGATTTTCAATGACCTCGTGCGCCTGGGCAAAGTAAAAGCACCCATCGTCATCGGGCGCGATCATTTGGATTGTGGCTCGGTTGCTTCCCCCAACCGCGAAACCGAAGCCATGCTGGATGGCAGCGATGCCGTGAGCGACTGGCCGCTGCTGAACCTGTTGGGTAACACCAGCGGAGGCGCCACGTGGGTTTCGTTTCACCATGGCGGTGGGGTAGGCATGGGCTACTCGCAACATGCCGGCATGGTGGTGGTAGCCGATGGCACCGAGCGTGCCGAGCGTTGCCTCAGGCGTGTGTTGCATACCGACCCCGCCCTGGGCGTCATCCGCCACCGCGATGCGGGCTATGACATCGCCATCAAGAAAAGCGCAGCCTTTACCCTGGACATCTGATGGCCGCGCAACTCATCGGCCCGTTTTTGCAACTGGTCACGCTGCGTCACTTACCCTTGCGCGGTGCTTTACGCGATCATCAAATGGAAGTGATTGCCAACGGGGCACTCCTGTTGGAGAACGATATCATACAAGCCGTGGGTACGTTCGAAGCGCTGTGGCCCATGGCAAAAAAGCAAAAAGCGGTGGTGCACGAAATCACCGTACCCTCGGTGGCCCTGCCGGGGATGGTAGACGCCCACACGCATAGTTGCTTTGCCGGTACTCGCGCGGGCGACTACGCCCTTCGGAATGCGGGCGCATCCTATCAACAAATTGCCCAGGCGGGCGGAGGCATTTGGGATACGGTGCAGAAGACGCGTCAACAAACCCAACACGAACTGGCGCGCGTGACCGCAGCGCGCGCCACCCAGTTGTTGCGCGAAGGTATCACCACCCTGGAAATAAAGAGTGGATATGGACTTTCGGTCGATGACGAGTTAAAGATCCTTCGCGCGGTTCGGGAAGCACAGCGGGCCACGGATGCCGATTGCATAACCACCTGCCTGGCGGCACACACGTTACCCAACGATTTCCCGGGCGACCATGCGCACTATTTGCATTGGATGGGTGACGTACTGCTGCCCATTGTAAAAAGGGAATCGCTGGCCAGCCGCGTGGATGCATTCGTGGATGACGTGGCGTTCAAGCCGGCCCTTGCCCACGACTTTCTGGTTCGCGCAAAAGCCATGGGCTTTGACCTCACCCTCCATGCCGATCAGTTTTCAACCGGAGGCAGCGCTTTGGCCGTTGCCCTCGGTGCCGTCAGTGCCGATCATTTGGAGGCTAGTGGCGAGCGTGAAATAGAAGCGCTGGCCAAAAGTGATGTGGTGGCAGTTGCACTGCCGGGTGCATCGTTGGGACTTGGCTGTGCGTTCGCGCCTGCCCGGAAACTGTTGGATGCCGGTGCCAAGGTGGCCATCGCCAGCGACTGGAACCCCGGCTCCGCTCCGATGGGCGACCTGCTGATGCAAGCCAGCGTTTTGGGTGCATTTCAGAAATTGTCCAATGCAGAAGTATGGAGTGCGATCACCTTCCGGGCGGCACACGCTTTGCGCCTGGCGGATCGGGGCGTGTTGGATAACGGTGCCAAAGCTGATATCATGTCGTTTGCGGTGGCCGACTATCGCGAGATCACCTACTGGCAGGGAAAACTGAAACCTTCGATCGTCTGGAAAAATGGAAAGCGGATTAACTGAGCTTGCGCACCACCGCTATGCAGGTGCTAACCTTGCGCTGTGGCGTGGCCGCCTCGATGCCGAGGCCAACGGGGAGGCGTGGTACTGGCATCAGGTGGTGCAGCCGCTGGAGTTGACGCGCGAGCGGCCAGCGCAGAACAGCATTGTAGTGGTAGGCTGTTGCACGGACGAAGGCGTAAAAAGAAATCAAGGTCGCGCGGGGGCTGCCGCAGCGCCCGATGCCATCCGCACTTTTCTCGCATCCTTGCCCCATCATTTTGAATCACAACTGCGTGTATGCGATGCGGGCAACCTCTTGCAACCGGACGATAACTTAGAGAAAACACATGACGCAATTGAAGCGGTGGTGACACAGCTCATCCAGGCAAACTGTTTTCCGGTGTTGCTGGGGGGCGGGCACGACATAGCCTATCCGCACGTACGGGGCATTCAAAAAGCACTGGGCGCCAAAACGAAAATCGGGATCATCAATTTTGATGCGCACTTCGATTTGCGAGATCATTCCGTCCGCCACTCGGGCACCCCGTTTTTTCAAATCGCGCAGGAGAACATCGGTCGGTTTCACTACCTGTGCCTGGGCATTCAAACCTTCAGCAATACTCCGTTTCATTTCAAGCGCGCAAGGGAACTAGGCGTTGAAACGATCGCGAGCGAACACTTTGCCATGCCCTACTGGGAACACATCCAGCGGAAGCTGACAGACTTCATGGATCGTGTTGAGCACCTGTACGTCACGGTGGATATGGACGGATTTGCCTCCGCCTATGCTCCGGGAGTCAGTGCTCCCTCACCGCTGGGTTTTGTTCCTGATGTAGTCCTCGCTTCGCTTCAGCTCATTGCCCGATCGGGGAAACTGGTAAGTTTGGACGTAGTGGAGTGTAATCCCTTGTTTGATGTGGATGGCCGCACCGCCCGGTTGGCTGCGCGCCTGATCGCACATACGGTTGCTTTAAAACGTTAACACCATGGTACAAAACAATGCTGAATCGGCCGCCCATTGGCAAAAGGAAATTTATTTGAATGGATTTGCGGGCCAGCGGCTGCGCGTGGCCGTTGCTCCGGGCGCACTGGAGCAACAAGCCCGCACCGCCATGTCGCCCGAGGCCTTTGCGTACATAGCCGGAGGAGCCGGGTTGGAAAGTACCGTGCAAAACAATCGGTCGGCTTTTGAGAAGTACAAAATCGTGCCGCGCATGTTGCGCGATGTGAGCGTGCGAAGCACCGCGATAGAGATTTTTGGGCAGACCTACGCTGCGCCCGTGTTCTTGGCACCCGTGGGCGTGTTGGAGTTGGTGAACCCGCAAGCCGATGTAGCCGTGGCGCAAGCCGCACACGCCATGCGCGTGCCCTACATTTTTTCCAACCAGGCCAGCAAACCCATGGAAGAGGCTGCCCGCGCCATGGGCGATACACCGTTTTGGTTTCAGTTGTATTGGAGCAAGTCGCGCGAGCTGGTGGCCAGTTTTGTGCAGCGTGCCGAACGGTGTGGCTGCCGGGCCATCGCGGTAACGCTGGACACCACCATGCTGGGCTGGCGTACCCGCGATCTCGACATCGCCTACCTTCCGTTTTTGGAGGGCAAAGGCATTGCTCAGTACACCTCCGACCCTGTATTTCAAAAACTGATGGACGAGCCATCGCCTCCCGCGGAGAGGCGAACGCCCACCTGGCACTCGGTGGCCGGGTTGGTCAGCATGACGCACAACTACCCGGGCAACAATTTTCTGGCAAAGCTTTTTTCGGGCCGCCCGCTCAAGGCTGTGCGGAAGTTTGTGTCGCTGTATTCAAACCCCGCGCTCACGTGGGACGATCTCTCGTTTTTGCGCCAGCACACCAAGCTCCCCATTTTGTTAAAGGGCATCCTTCACCCCGATGATGCACGCAAGGCCCTCGACTATGGTATGGACGGCATCGTGATCTCCAACCACGGGGGCCGCCAGGTAGACGGTGCCGTGGGCACGTTGGATATGCTGCCGGCCATTCGGGAAGCCGTGGGGGCGCGCATGCCGCTTTTGTTAGACGGGGGCATCCGGGGTGGTGCCGATGTGTTCAAAGCATTGGCGTTGGGCGCCACGGCCGTGTGCATCGGGCGGCCCTACGCGTACGGCTTGGCCATAGGCGGAGCGCAGGGCGTACAGGAGGTGGTACAAAACCTACTGGCGGATTTTGAGCTAACAATGGGGTTGGCGGGGTGTACACGTGTTCGCGAAATAAATGAGAATTCTTTAACTTAACGCTCATGCAAGAAAACGCAGCGCCATGGACCGGGCTGGTAAATCAGCTTTTTGAGCTAGAACAGCGTCTGAAGCCAAAAAAAGAAATCATCGATACGACTCGCCAATTTGATCGGATACGAATCCATCTGGAAGAGTTAGGCATTAAATACCATAACCCCGCTAACGAGGGTTACCAAGAAACGAGGACCGATTGCGAGGCATCGGTTGTAGGAGACTACCTGGAGGGCAAAATGGTTATTTCGAGGGTAATCAAGCCGATCATCTATCGAGTAGTGGAAAGCAAAACAGTTATACTTCAGCGAGCAATCGTTGTGGTCGAATCTTGTAAGGACCAATGAATACCATCAATTTTGGCATTGACTTAGGGACTACCAATTCCTTGGTGGCGCGTTTTTCGAATGGAAAAGTCGAGATTTTCAAACATCCCGTGGGGTTGAAGGATACTCTTCCGTCCGTGGTCGCATTTCGAACCAACCGCGTGCTGGTGGGTGACAAGGCGCGAGAATTATTGGAGAAAGATGGACGGAATGTATTCGCGGGATTCAAGCGAAAAATGGGCACTTCAGAGTCTTTTTTTGTTCCCGTTTTACAGAAATCCATCAGCCCAATCGAGTTATCGAAAATGGTATTGCAGGAATTGCGAACGTTCATTTATGATGGTTCACAACCCGAATCAGTCGTTATTACCATTCCAGCCTCCTTTGATACTATTCAATCAAATGCCACAAAAAAAGCCGGGCATGAAGCTGGCTTTAAGGAAGTGGTTCTGCTGCAAGAGCCCATCGCAGCTTGTCTGGCATTTGCCAACAAACATGAGCTCTCGCTGGAAGATGGAAATTGGTTGGTGTATGACTTGGGCGGAGGAACGTTTGATGTAGCCATTATTCGTATTGAAAATAGTGAGCTAAAAGTAGTAGATCACAAAGGTGATAATTACCTCGGTGGCTTGGATTTTGATAATCTTCTGGTTGAACGTGTATTGCTGCCCCAAATCGCAGATACTCACAGTGATTTGGATCAATTCATGGAAAACTCATTTCGCGCGAGTCTTGAGTTTCAGCGGGTGTTTCAGCTATTACTGTTTAAGGCCGAAGAAGCAAAGAAGGAGCTCTCGAGTAATGACCATACGGAAATTGAGATCACTTTACCACTGCCCAGTGATGAAGAGAAAGATGTTTTGCTTTCTGTTTCCAGAGAGCAATTCAACGCTTGCATTGGGGCAAAAGTGGAGTACAGTATTTCTTTGGTAAAGGAGTTGTTGGAATCCAATCAGTTGTTGCCTTCTGATGTTAAGCAAGTGGTGCTGGTGGGTGGCAGTACGTATATTCCCTTTGTTAGAGAGTCCATTGAACGTTTGTTGGGGATTTCGGTTAATACTACGGTTGACCCAACAACGGCCGTGGTGGTGGGGGCTGGTTACTACGCTGGCACCAAACGTGCTATGCTCGCTCCCCTTCGTTCTACAACAAAGCCAGAGGTACAGGCACAGCCGTTCTTGCCTGTGGTGAATCTATCTTATCTGAAGACATCAACGGAGCAGGAAGAACTGATTATGGCATCCTTGGATAAGCCTTTCGAGGGTTTTTATCGCATTACGCGGGAAGATGGGGGTTTTGATAGCGGGCTGCTGCCGGCCGCACAGAAACTAAGGCAATACGTACCGCTACTTAGCGGCCAACTCAATCGGTTTGCGCTTAAGCTATATGATCTCAATCAAAACCCAGTCCCCGTTAGCGTACCCGTTGTAGAAGTCACGCAAGGTAAGTTTAGCGTGCAAGGTCAGCCGCTGCCCAACGATATTTGCTTAGAGGTGGACGATGTTGAGGAAAAGCGAACAAAGCTGGAAGTTATTTTTTTGAAAAATAGTATATTACCCTTGGAGAAGACGGTTTATCGCGAACTGTCTAAGACCATTCGAAAAGATGGAAGCGATAGACTGATCGTGAATATCCTGGAGGGCGATAAGTTTGCACTTCCGTCAACCAATCAGGTTATTGGATTGATTGAAATCGGTCCAGAGCGACTCACGCAGGACTTGATTAAAGGGTCAGATTTAGAGATCAAAATTCAGATTTCAGAGAGTCGTGAAATCAGTATCTCGGTTTTTGTAAGTATTTCCGAGCAGGAGTTTAAGGAGGTGTTTAGCCCGTCCGAACGGTACGTCAGCTTACAGAAGTTACACGAAGAGATTGATACATTAATTCTTCAAATGAAGCACGATGTCAAAGATTATGAGCAAACCGAGGATTTTGAAATCGCGGGAAAGATAAATCAGTACCTGGAAGAGGCAATTGCGGTGAAGCAAGAATTGGACAAGAGCGTTGACGCTGTAAATACAGACGAAAAATACCACCTTCAAGAGCGAAAAAGGCGGATAGCTCAGAAGTTTGATCAGTTGGATCGTTTCAAGAAGTTGTCGTTGTTGCGCCATGAGTACTTTGAGATGAAGCAAAATATCGAAAGCTTTTTCCGTGACGACATTACCAGAAATAAATTTGAGTCCGAATATCTTACCATAAGCAAAAATGAAAGCGCTTTCTTGAAGGTAGAAAGTACCTTATTGATTGAAGGGAAGGTTAGAGAACTCAGGATCCTCCGCAGTAAATTAATTTTGAATTCAAAAGATCATTTGATCTCATTGTACTTTAACTTAGCCCAAGTCGATCGGCAGGCCTATTCCGACAAGCGGATGGCGGCCGTATTCATTGAACAGGGTGAAAAGGCCTTAGAGCGGCAAAACTATGATGAATTGAAGATGGTGAATATCGCGCTGTTGAACCTGCTTCCGGATGATGACGCCAGAAAAGTGAATAGAAATTTTATGGGTACGGGTATTGGATAAGTTATTGCAGCTGTTTCAAAACTCCGTTGGATACGCTAACACGAAACACTTCCGGCCCCGGACTTTCGAAGGTGAACTCAACATCCGAGCTGGCAGTATTGTTGAAAGACCATTGCGTATTTGCGTATAGAAGCGAAGTGGAGTCAACGTGATGGTACGCTCCCGTTAAAAGAAGTTTTGTTTCGCGCCTGTCTTGGGGAGATGTGTAGGTGAATGGTTGAGGTTTCCAGGTATTTCCGGGATAGAAAACAAATTTGCACATACGAGTAATCTTCACTGAATGTGACTCACCTTTCGGCACGTGGGTACTGTACAAGTGGCTCTGTACCGATATCAAAATTGTGGCGTCATAGTTCGAGTTGTTTTGAAAGACGGCCGATACCATCGGTAATTTGTGCATGGTAGCGAAGCGAGTAATGTTTGTGGCCGGTTTAAACAAGGGCGAGTAGGGGTTGGGCAAGTTACCCGTAATCGTGGTTTGCGTGGGAAAATTAATAGAGTCAAGATTCATTTTCACAAGACTGTCAAGGTAGTGTTGGAAATGGCTTAGTTGCAGCGAATAAGCCCGGCCGCCCGTGGCTGCGTCTAGGGCCTCGTCAAGGGTTCGATAGGTGAATTCCTTTTGGGCCACCGGTTTGGATTTTGAGCAGCTTCGAAGGGCGGGAATGAGAAAGAGAAAGAGTGCAATGAGAATGATAACATTTATGTAGCCAAACGATTTTGTTTCGGGGGTGGTGGCTTGGTTAACCTGATTTCCAAAAACACGTAGGTTTTGTCGTATCGTTTCTTTGATGTGCTCCTCGCAATTGAGTCCAACAAGACATTGATGGATGCCATGACAAAAGTCATTGTATTTTTTTGTTTGGATCTTTACACAAAGATTTACCAAAACGATCGCTAACTCATCACGAATACTTTTTAAATTGTCGGGTATGGCGTTTAGGAATTGAATGAAACGGTAGTCAATAAAGCGAAGGTTCTCCTGAACAAATTTTTCGGGGTGATTGGTGGCATCGCGAACCTCTGTACAAAGCCGTTCAAGGGCGCCACGTAGCTTCCGGAAGATTTGATCCGTTGCCGAATCAGGTAGTAGTTCAGCTGCTGTGAGTAGGTACTTGCCGGTGACAAAGTCTTTCTTGACGAAGGATTGGTGCAGGGCTTTACTTAACAGGGGTATCAACCGCGGTGCTAGGAATTGTTGAAATTCAGCAAAGGATGGGTGATACCTGTAGGTGTGGTCGAAAACAGGTTCTATGGCTGTGGTATCGCCAGTTAAAAGTCTTTTTAAACCTTCGTTTTTCTCGAGCCATTGGAAGAACAGAAAATGATTAGCGGGTAGGGCCGTGTTTAATAGCTCCAGTATGTCGTTTCGGGTATATCGCTCGTTTTCGATTAGAAGGTACCCCGCGTTTTCGAGATCGAGCTCGATAAGCAGGCGCTTTTGAGCCTTTAATAGATCGGCTTGCTGAATGGCCTTGGAGTCAGTTTGAGCATGACGAAGCAGTGCTAGCGGTGATTTGAAGTTCATGAGCAAGGAGATTCTGACGGTAGCGGCCTCATTTTTCGTTCTTCTACAGGCTGTTTTGGTTGGTTATCGTACGCAAGTAGCCACCAGAATGGCGATGATCAATAGCATAAATACTGTCAAATAGCTTGCGCCCATTTCGGAATCCTCTTGGGCATTGGTTGTAGGAGGGATGGCATTGAAGTGTGTAACCATGAATTGCAAATTTTCACTGCATTTCACCCCGGAAAGGCTCTGAATAGTTTTTCTGACAAAGTCAGATTGGTACTTTTTTACGCTCTGACATAGGTTGATAAGGCTGTAGACAAGATCATCCCGCTCACCATGGAGTAGGTCTGGCAGATCGTTCAGGTAGTTTACGAATTGATAGTTAATAAACGTTACATGGTAACGTTGAAAATGCATGGGTTGGTCCGCCATGGCGTCCAGCTCAGCCGTGAGAGCTTCCATCTCCCTTTTCAATGCAAAACAAAACAAGGTACACACGGAGTCAGTCATCAACCCTCGAATCGCCAAAAAGCTGCTGCATTGCTCAAAGTCTCTTTTGGCAAATGCGGAACTGATAGCGGTGGGGAGCGTGTGCAAGAGTGGTGTGTTTATATAGTCCTTAAATGACTCAAAAAGGGGATGCGTGAGGATGGAGTCTGAAAGTGTGATTTTGGGAATGTTGGCGTGGCCTTGAAGAGCGTGGGTCAAGCCTTCGGTCTCAACTATCCAAAGATGAAATTGAAGATGGTTGGGCTGGAGAAGGTCATCAAATGCGGCCAAAACGTCATTTTTGGAGTATCTGTGACCTTCAATTATTAATACGCTGTTTTTTTCGAGTCCGGACTCCACGAGAAGTTGCTTTTTGGCCCTCGCCAATGCGCGGTCTTTATCTTCCGTTCCGAAATCGAAGCCCGTGTAGCCTAGTAAAGGTATCGGAGATACAAATGCCATTTTCAATTCAATTTATATAATTTTACGCCACTATGAATAAAATTCTCAAGTCGTTTTTTTTTCAGGTTACCGCCCCGGTTTTGATTTTGATGGGTTGCACCACCGCCCAACTCAACCAAGCTATTTCGGATGCCAACAAGATGCTCGGCAGCGAACAGCCGCTGACCAACGCTGAGGTAGGCGAGGGCCTGAAGGAGGCGTTGATCAAGGGCATATCCAACGGGTCGGACATCGTATCGCAGGTAGACGGCTACTTCAAGAATCCCGAACTAAAAATCCCGTTTCCGCCCGAAGTAAGAAAAGTGGAGGAGCGGCTGCGGCAGGTGGGCTTTGGCGAAGAGGTGGACCGCTTTGTGATGACGCTGAACCGCGGGGCAGAAGATGCCGCCAAAGAGGCGAAGCCCATCTTTATCAGCGCCATCCGCCAGATGACCATCGAAGACGCCTGGGGTATCTTAAAAGGGCAACCCAACGCAGCTACGGAGTACCTCAAACGAACCACTTCTGCCCAACTGCGCGAGAAGTTCATGCCCGTCATCCAACACTCGCTCACCAAAGTGAACGCCACCAAGTACTATGGAGACATTGTAAAGCGCTACAACCAAATTCCGCTGGTAGAGAAAGTCAATCCCGACCTGGCCGGGTACGCTACCGACAAAGCCATTGATGGATTATTTGTGATGATTGCCAGAGAAGAGAAGGCGATTCGCGAAAATCCGCTGGAGCGAACCACCGATTTGCTCAAGCGCGTGTTTGGATACAAGTCTTAGTGTGCACCGGCTCCGATTCGTTAAACGAAATAATACCCAACAAACCATGGTTGAAAAACATCACGCTATCCTGACAAAGGCCGTGCAGGCCTTGCATGCCCGCACGTTTTATGCGGCCTTCCCCGAACATCCCGCGCCTGCCGTTTATGGCGAAACAGCCGATGCCGATGGGCAAGCCAGATTCAAAAGCTGGCTCGGCAAAAAATTTGATGAGTTGCACCAGCCCAATCCTGAAAAATGGGCAGGGCAGGAGGAGTCGCCTTACCTGCAGGAGCCATTGGGTGTTGCCTATCCGTTGTTTTCGGTAGACACGCTCGTGCAGCGCAGCGAGGCAGCCTTTCATCAATGGCGCAAAGTGAGCGTGGACGACCGCGCAGAGATTTTACTGGAGTCGCTGGAGCGCGTAAAGAAACGTTTTTTTGAGATTGCCTATGCCACCATGCACACCACCGGGCAGGGATACATGATGGCGTTTCAAGCTTCCGGGCCCCACGCAGCCGACCGCGCATTGGAGGCGATCGCGGCCGGGTACGAAGAGCTCAACCGGTTTCCTGCGCAAGCACTGTGGGACAAACCGATGGGCAAATTCAACATTCAACTGAACAAAGAATGGCGGGCCGTGCCCAAGGGCATCTCGGTGGTGATTGGCTGTTCTACGTTTCCCACGTGGAATTCCGTAACGGGCGTTTACGGAAGTTTGATTACCGGCAACAGTGTCATCGTAAAGCCCCATCCGGGCGCTATTTTACCCGTAGCCATTTTTGTGGCCGAAATCCAGCATGTATTGGTTGAAAAAAAGCTGGACCCTGCCATCTGCCAGTTGGCGGTGGATACCTTTGACCAGATGATTACCCAACCGCTGGCCGAGCATCCAAACGTGAAGTTGATTGACTTCACCGGCAATTCAACCTTTGGCTCGTATCTGGAGGCGTTGCCGGGCAAAGTTGTGTTCACCGAAAAAACAGGGGTCAATTCAGTGATACTGGACTCTGTGGAGGATATCGACAAAGTAGCGGCCAACCTGGCCTTCTCGGTCAATCTTTACAGTGGCCAAATGTGTACCGCCCCGCAGAACTTCTACGTGCCGCGGGCGGGAGTGAAGACACCGGCCGGCCAGGTTTCGTTTGAGGAGTTTGCCGAGAAGTTTGTAGCGCAGTTGAACAGCCTGATCGACAACCCGAAGGCGGGGCCCTTTGTGTTGGGTGCCGTGCAAAACAAAAAAACGTGCGATCGTGTCATCGAAGCCGAGAAGTTGCCGGGAAAAGTTTGGTTAAAGTCGCGCACCTTCGAAAATCCGATGTTCCCGAAAGCGCGCGTGGCCACGCCCGTGGTCGTGGAGATTGACTCCTCGAAAAAAGACGTTTTCAGCCGGGAGCTTTTTGGCCCCATCGTGCTGCTCATCAAAACAAAAGACAGCGAAGAGTCTCTCGCATTGGCACAGGAGATGGCGATGCATCATGGCGCTATTTCATGCGGGGCGTACACCACGGACGCCATGCTTCGTGAAAAAATTGCAGATACCATGGCATTGGCTGCCACGCCTGTGTCCTTCAACCTGACGGGCGGTATTTATATGAACCAAAATGCGGCCTTTTCCGATTTTCACGTGACGGGCGGCAATCCTTCAGGCAATGCCTCCTTTACAAACCCCGAGTATGTGACCAAGCGTTTTACCTGGGTGGGCCATCGCGAACCGGTGAAGGGGTAGTAGTCCACCTGCCGTTGTGCGAGGCACTTGTGAGCGAATGGATGAGACCCATGGGTAAGGCTCCATCGCGATGAAATGGTTTAGTAGGGTGGTTGTTACGCACGTCCCGTAGGGACGTGATATCGGTAGTAGTAGTAGAGAGAAATTTTTCATGGTTGCACGTCCCGTAGGGACGCCATCTTGGTAGTAGAAAGGCATTTTGCAGTTTTCACAGGGGATCTAAATTCTTTCATGTTCCCGTGGCAATACATGCCGACAGAAGGTTTTGCGGGGATTTATCCACGTCCCGTAGGGACGTGATATCGGTAGAGAGAAATTTTGCATGGTTGCAAGTCCCGTAGGGACGACATACGCTGAGCGGCACCTCTATTCCAGACTCTCACGCGATCAGCCGGGGACGGAATCGTTCAACTTGAAGAAACATAAGAACTCACGGGTTCCGAAGCGAATCCACCAGCTTAATGGAAGCCGAGTTAATGCAGTAACGCAAACCGCTGGGAGCGGGGCCATCGGGAAAAACATGGCCGAGGTGGCCGTCACAGACATTGCACGTCACCTCTACGCGCATCATGCCAAAGGTGGTGTCTTGGTGGTAGGCGATGGCGTTTTCCGATACGGGCTGGGTAAATCTGGGCCAGCCCGTGCCGCTCTCAAATTTCACCGTTGCGTCAAAAAGCAAGGTGCCACAGCAGCGGCAGGCATACAAGCCCGGATCGTGTGCTTCGCAGTACGCACCGGTAAAGGCGCGCTCGGTTCCCTTTTTGCGGGTGATGTAGAATTCCTCTTCGGTCAGCAGTTTTTTCCATTCCGCATCCGTTTTCTCCAACCGATAGGGAGGTACGGGGTTGCCTTTTGAGGCGAAGTGCAAAACGTTTTTCCAAGTGAGCATGGCGGTATCGTTCGGTCTGCGTTGAAACACCGCGGGCCGGCAAAAAGTTTTCGAGCTAAAAAAACCAAAGTTTGACCGCCATCAAAACAAGGGAGGAAACCATGATGCGTTTAATCCAGCGCTCACTGGCCGTCACGCTCCACCGGCTGGCATACCAGCCACCCAGCCCGTGGCCAATGGCCAGCACAAAACCGGTGAACCAGACAATTTTTCCTTCCCAGGCAAAGACCGCGACAGACACCCCGGTATACACGATGGCCACAAACACCTTGATGTAGTTTATCTTCACCAATGGGAAGTTGTTGATTAAGCTCAGCGTGCCGATCACCAAAAAGCCAATACCCGCTTGCACAAAGCCTCCGTAAATCCCGATCAAGAAAAACAGCATAATGCCGGCCACCCGGTGCCAGGGCCCCAAACGTTCCGGTTGGTTGTTGCTTCGAAACGGATCGATGATCACCAATGCGGTGGAGAAGAGCATGACGCCCACAAACAACTGCTTGAACAATGTATCGGTAACCTGGGCAGCCAGTTGCGAGCCGATAAAGCCGCCCACCAACGACACCGCGCATAGCCATATGCTGTACCCAAGCGGCAGTGCCACCCGCTTGGAGGCAAAACCACCCACGGCCGATAGATTCTGTGCAAGAATGGCTACGCGGGCAGTAGCATTGGCCGCAGTGATGGGCATGCCCAAAAAGGTGAGGATCGGAACGGTGAACAAAGAGCCGCCACCTCCGATTGTGTTCAAAAAAGCGGCTACAAAGCCAACAATCGTAATGAACAAATATTCATACCAGAGCATGACTTACCGCACGCTGACCTTGCGCACCACGCGCGCAAACAAACCCGGCAAAAAGCGTTGCAGGTACACGCCCAGCAATTCTTTGCTGCCGCCAATGTAGGCTTCTCGTTTTTTCTTTTCGATGGCGCGAATCATCCGGCTGGCAAATTTTTCAGGGGCCATGCCTGCATCGGTGGAGGCATCCATTTGATTGAGGGGCGCGCCCGTACCGGTGAGTGCATGAAAGGTCACCTGGGTTCGGACCCAGCCGGGGCAAATCAGGGTGACGTGTATGTTTTTCGATTCCTGCCAAAGCTCCGCCCGCAGCGAATCAAAGAATCCATGCAAGGCATGTTTGGCGGCCGCATAGCCACTGCGGTAAGGTGTGCCAATGATGCCCATCACGCTGCTTACCGTCACAACGTGGCCCGCCTTGCGTTTCAGGAAATGAGGCAATAAAAACTTCGTCAACGCAACCGTACCAAAGTAGTCTACCTCCATCAGCAGCCGGTCTACCTCCACGGATGTGTCTTTAGCCAGGCTGCGTTGGCTGATGCCGCCATTGTTGATCAAGATGTCAACGTGGCCAAACAATTGGATGGCCGCTTCGGTAACGAGCGCAAGCGAAGCCGGTTGGGCCAAGTCAAGCGGCAACAGTTTGATGTGGCTTTGCGCTTCGGGCGGGCAGTTTCCTTTCACCCGCTCCAATTCGTTTTTTCTGCGAGCCGACAAGATCAGCCACGCTCCGCGTTTGGCCAGGGCGTAGGTGAGAAACTCGCCAATACCTGACGAGGCTCCCGTAATCCAGATTACTTTGTTTTGCAGGGACATGGTCAACGTCTTTCGTACACGACAAAATCAAACGCGTAGCGGTGGCGGGCATCGATGGGGTGGTGCTTGCGTGACACTTCGCGCCAGGATGATGCCTCAAAGGTTGGAAAGTACGTGTCGCCTGCCAGCACGGTCTGTATTTCGGTGAGGTACAACCGATGCGCTTGGGGTAAGGCCAGTTGGTAAATTTCTGCGCCCCCAATCACAAACACCTCCGGCTCATGGGCGCGCGCGGCCAGCGCCCATGCATCCGCCATCGTGTTTACCACGTGCGCACCGGTGGCAGTGAACGAAACCTGCCGTGTCATCACAATGTTGGTGCGCTTGGGCAGCGGTCTGTATTTCAGGGGAATTGAGTCCCAGTTTTTCCGGCCCATGATCACGTGATGATGCAGGGTGGTCTCCATGAAGTACTTCATGTCGTCCGGAAGTGACCAAGGCAAGTCATTGTCTTTGCCAATGACACGGTTTTGGGTGAGTGCAGCAATGAGCGAAACAATCATGGTGGTGAGGCTGGCGCAAAGATATTGATTGCCGAACCCCTACAACGTGTTTCCTCGGAAAAACTCCGCTATGCTCATGCTTCGTTTGCCTTCCGGTTGCAAGGCTATTACGTTAATCCACCCATCGTGGGCGCGTATGTGCAAATACGTTTTCTGGTCGGTTTGGATCGTTCCCGGTGCTGCTGCTGGTGCGGTCTGCGGCAGTACCGTTGTCTGGTGTAATTTGAAAGTCTTTCCGTTGAGTACCGTCCACGCGCCAGGGTAGGGGCTCAGCCCGCGTATCAGGTTGTGGATGGCCTGGGCTGGTTTGTCCCACATCACCTGGCCTGTTTCTTTGAATATTTTGGGGGCACTTTTTTCGGTGCCCGTTACGGCTTGCGGTACGGACGGGTAGTCACCCCGTTCAATGGCTCGTACTGTTTTAACAACCAGCGAAGCCCCTTTGTGCATGAGCCGTTCGTACAACGTGCCCGCATCATCGCTGGGGTGTATCGGTTCATTTTCTTGAAACACGATGCTGCCCGTGTCAATTTCTTGTTTTAGAAAAAAGGTGGTGACGCCCGTTTCGGTTTCTCCGTTGATGATGGCCCACGGAATGGGCGCAGCACCGCGGTACTGCGGCAACAAAGAAGCGTGCAGATTAAAAGTGCCAAACGTGGGCATGGCCCACACGGCCTCGGGCAGCATGCGGAAGGCCACCACAATCTGGAGATTGGCCTGATGGCTTTTTAGTTCGTCTAAGAAAGCGGGCGACTTCAAGTTGGTGGGCTGCAACACGGGCAACTGGTGTTTTTGGGCACATATCTTCACGGGCGATGGCGTCAGCTTTTGTCCGCGCCCCGAGGGCTTGTCGGGTGCGGTAATCACCGCCACGGGCGGGTAGCCCTCGTGCACCAGGGCTTCCAGACTGGCCACGGCAAACTCGGGGGTGCCCATGAAAATGATACGAAGATTATTTTTTGACATCATTCATTTTTTTTAACCCCGCAGATGGAGAGTCGAACGTTCCATCTGCGGGGGTTGGCGAACGTGTAAATAAGTCATTTTTACTCAGTCGCGCAGTGACTTGCGCAGGTACTTTTGGCAGATGGGGCATTCGCGCCACACATGGCCCCGGGCCGGACAGTACGCCCGGCCAAAATAGATGATTTGCAAATGCACCTTGTTCCATTTTTCTTCGGGTACAAGCCTCTTCAGGTCACGTTCGGTTTGCTCCACGCTCTTTCCGCTGCTCAAACCCCACCGGTACGCCAGCCGATGAATGTGCGTGTCCACGGGAAAGGCAGGGATGCCAAACCATTGGGTCATCACCACAGAGGCGGTTTTGTGCCCCACGGCCGGCAGCGCCTCCA
>JALONI010000100.1 GCA_025455015.1 Cyclobacteriaceae bacterium
AAAGTATTGCACAAAACGGTTAATTTTTGAAAGGCCGATCACCTTGCCAGCCGAAAAGTACGCTACGTGGGCTTTGCCATAAATGGGCACAAAGTGATGCTCACAGTGCGAGTAAAACGTGATGTCTTTCTCCACCAACATCTGGTCATAGTTGTACTTATTTTCGAACAACCGTGACGTGGGCCGATTGGCTGGGTTAAGGCCGCTGAAAGCTTCCTTCACAAACATTTTGGCCACCCTGCGCGGGGTGCCTTGCAGGCTGTCATCGGTCAGGTCCAATCCCAGCGTGACCATGATTTCGCGGAAGTGCTTTTCGATCTTCTCAATCTTTTCCTCGTCTGAAAGATCAAAGGCATCATCGCGCAAGGGCGTGTCATAATTCCCGAGCGGATGATCTATGTCATCGTCTTCGATCGGTCTAATGGGCCGGATATTCAACGAAATTTCTTTCGGTCTCATACAATTTAATTTTCAATTCAAGCTGACTTTCGATGTGCGGCCGCAAAATACGCCAGATCACCAAGGCAATGTTTTCGGCTGTGGGATTGGTATTCTTGAAATAAGCCGTGTCTAAGTTAAGGTTTTTATGGTCAAAAATATCCAACACGTGTTTTTTGATAATACCGCTCAGCACCTTCATGTCCATGACATACCCCGTGTCCGGATCAGGCTCGCCCGTCACAGTCACGATCAGTTCATAATTGTGGCCATGATAGTTTGGATAACTACACTTGTCAAAAACCTGGAAATTTTTCTCGTCTGACCAAGCGGGGTTGAAGAGCCGGTGTGCAGCGTTGAAATGTTCCTTTCGGGATACAGCCACTTTCATAATACGGAAAGAACAACACGCTACCGATAAAAAGGTTCAGCGGTTTTCACTTTTTGCTTTTTTTGTTGGAGTCGGGGGCGATGGTTCGACAAATTTGGGTTCGATAACGCGGCTTCCCAGTGCTTTGTTCAGACGCGGCACCATGTAGCGGCACAGCTCCGGACTGTGCAGTTCCTCGTGCTGATGCATAAAAAACCAAAGGGTTTTGATTCCCTGCTGCTTCCACGAAGCCATCCGGTCGATCCAGGCATCCACGCGGGTAAAGTCGGTGGGGTGGAGGCCGTTGCCCACAAAGCGGATAAATACCTCGGGCGTGGTGAGCCGCATATGAACGCAATCGCGCCTGGCGCTGGCATCGGTAATCACGGCCCCGGTTTGGTGACGTTCCATCATCGTAAATGCCTTGTCGAAGGCGGCCGGGTCCGCAAACATATCTTTGTGCCGGTATTCGGCAAACAAGTGTACGTCTTTTGGCAGCGATGCAATAAACGCCTCGATGGTGTCGAGGTGCTTCGGCCCCATTTGCGGGTGGGGCATCAAAAACAGCGGCCCCAGGTTTTCTTGAAACTCATAGATCGCTTCCAGAAAGCGATCGACCAACTCTTTTGTTTCCTTTAGCCTCTTGATGTGGGTGATTTGATCGACAAACTTGGGGCAAAACTTAAAATCCTTTCCTACTTTACTTTTCCAGCCTTTTATCTGCGCTTTGGTGGGCATGCGGTAAAACGTTGCATTTAGTTCAATGCAGTTAAAGTGCCGCGCATAGTGTTCCAAAAAATCGCCCGCCTTGGTTTTGGGCGGATAGATTTTCCCTACCCAGTCGGGCCGGCCCCATTTGGCACAGCCTACATACACCTGCGTTTCGCTGGCCTTCGCTTTTTTCAAAATCGCGGTGGTGGACGGATGGTCGGGTGGCAGCGTAAAGTCGATGCCCGTCAGGTCGGTTTGAGTTTCTACGCGGCCAAATTGCATGGTTTCGAGATTTCGGGTTTACGATGTCAACAGCTTATTTTTTTATCTTCATCCCTTTCACCATTTTCTCAACCAACAGGACAGGGAATGCTTGCCGCTTCCACATCGTCAAAGTAACATAAACTTTTCGAGAGGAAGATGTACCTGGCTATGTTAAGTTTGTGGGTATCGCGGAGAAGGCCGTGCACTGTTTTTTCAGAAATTGAACACGCATCCCACGAATAGGGTACGCTGTGCAAACAGCTCTGCTTTTCTGTTTTGGTAATCAAACGTGTACGCATACGAGCGCACGTTGACATGGTTGGTCACGTTGTCCATGCTCGCAAAAGCCACCATGCCCACCTTGTCGCTCAACGAAAAGAGCTTGCTCACGTTCATGCTCATGTTGAAATAGCCGGGCAAGCGTTGCTGATCTGACAACGGCATAAACTGCGGTTCAAACACCTGCCATTGTTCGTTGAACCGCGCACTGGCCACGGGGCGGTGAAAGGTGCCCTGGCGAAACAGCGAGAACAGCGATATTGTCCAGCCGTGGCCAAATTTGTATTGCAGATTGGCGCGGCCAAAATACGATAGGTTGAAAGGCGAGGCATACGTAACACCATCGGGCTCGGTGATGTTGGATCGCAGTGAACTCAACGACACTTGCACCAGCCAATGGCTCCATTGGTATTTGGCAAAACCTTCCAGGCCCCACGTTTCGCGCCATTGGCCGGACACCACGGTGCGCTTCGCAAACGCGGCCAGTGATCCTTCCCACTTGCGCGATTGATACATCCCATCCAGCGAAAGTTGGTCGGTTTGAAAGAAGTCGGTCGGCCGATCGCCTCCGCGCGCAAAGTCGGTGCGGTGATAACGGCCCGCGCTCAGCAGCCATGAAAAGGGCTCGGTCATTTGCCATTTCAAATTTGCTTGCCAACTGAGGTAGCCCTGGCCGGCAAACGCATTTTTTCGAAGCCCGGCCCCCGCCATCCATCGGTCGGTAAAACGGTACTTGGTGTAGAGATAGCCCTCGGTGAGGGCGATGCGGGTGGCAGACGCTGCGGAAAAAAACGGATGGGTAGGCGCAATCGCAAATTCGTATTGCGGCAACGTGCCGGTAAACTGCTGCCATCGGTTATCGTGCGAGAGTCCCCCCTTCACATCCCACTTCCGGCCAGACCGGAAGTAGTTCAACGAAGTGTATAAGTCGCGGCTCTGGAGTTGAATGTCCGCCAGGCTGTAGCCAAAGCGGGACGAAGAGAAGCTGAGCCCTTGGTTGATGCTGAACTCGCCTTTGCCCACGCGCTGCTGAAACGAGGCGGTGGTGAAATTACGGGTTTTACCCGCTTCAAAGTCGCCTTGAAAAGAAGGATGCCGGAAGTCGAAGGTGAAGCTCTCGCGCAAGGTGTAATTGAACACGCGCACCGAAGACCGCTCCGAGGGTTGGCTGAAGTAGTACAGCCCGGCATCGGCCGAACCAAATTTTTTGATCCGCTCCAGCGATTCGGTGTTAAGCCCGCGCAGCAGCCCCGAGAACTGATAATTGGAAAAGAAACTGAACGAGGAATTTTTCTGTAGCCGCACCTGGGTGCTGGCCCCTACGCTGGCCAGCGTGAGCGATAGTTGGGTGGCAGTCTTTTTAGGGATATTGGTGTCGGTCTGCAACGCGATCAGCCCGGAGGAGGTGTTGCCATACTCCAAGGGCGGGTTGCCGGCAAATACTTGCACATTGTTGATCAGCGCGGTGTTGAAAATGCTAAACGTGCCGATGCCGTTGAGCTGGCCATACCGCACGCCATCGTAAATGGGTACGTTGTTCAAAAAGATGCCCGTTTCTTGCGAAGTGCTGCCGCGCAAGCTGATGTTGGCCGATTCGTCCAGCGTGGTGGCCGCGGGCATGGAGTTGACGGCCAGCAGCGGATCTGCCTTGGCAGCCGGGTTGGTGTAGATTTGCAGTTTGTCGGCTTTCATGGCGCGAAACTCCTCTGCGATCAGGCGCTCTGCGCGGATCACCACCTCTTCGGTGAGCATGGCATATTCTGCCAGCTCCACGGTGACCATGCACGTGGGTGGCACGATCGTTTCTTTTTCTTCATAGCCCACAAACGAGATCACGAGCGTATCGCCCGCGGATGCCGCCAGGCTAAATTGGCCTGCGGCATCCGTGCTGGCGCCTCCCTGCCATTCTCCACGCAGCCGCACGTTGGCACCCGGCAGCCCTTCTTTTGTGGTGGCGTCCAACACGCGGCCAGTCACGGTTTGACAAATCTGCGCGTTGGCAAGGCTGGCAGCCATTAGCAGCATGGCTATGACTAGGGTTTTCATGATGGCCTGGGCGATCAGGTGAACGTGAAAAGCAGCGTGACTTAATTGGCCTGAGCCGCCTTGCGCGCAGACGGCAGCAAGGCCTTTTTTATCCACTCGAAATGGGGTTCTACGGTCAACGCTTTTTCATAGGAGGCGATGGCCTTCGCGTGGTCGCCCGTCTTTTGATAAGCCTGCCCCAGGAAGGCCAGCGCATCCAGGTACATCCAGTTGGAGGCAAGCGGTTGGTCGCTCTTCTCAAAGAGGGCCACACACTTCTCCAGCGCCTTCACGGCCTCTTTCATATCGCCACCAAAAGCTGCGGGGGTGTAGAATTTGCTGTTGGCATATACGCGCCACACCAGGGGCGAGGCCGGTTCCAACACGGTGGCCTTTTCGGCCAGGCTGCTGCTTTTGCTGCCCAGCATCATCCCCTTCATCGGGCTGTACCCCATCTCATTTCCATAAATGCCCGACAAGATCGCGGCTGCCTCTCCCGACTTGGGGTTTTGGTCGATCAGTTTTTTAGTCAGTTTTTTCGCGGCATCCACATGGGCATCAAAAAAATCTTCATCGGGCATGGCCATGCTGCCGTTGAGCAGCGAGGAGTACACAAAAGCCAGGCGCAATTGCTTGGGGAAATCGGTGGGGGCGGTTTTGGATTCCGCTTGTTGTGTTTCCAGCGCTTTTGTCCACAGCGACTGGGATCGTTGCAGATACGCCTGGTACATCAGTTGGTCAACGGGGGTTTGTGCGGTGCTACTCGAAGCAACCATCACGGCCAGGAGAAAGCATACAGTTTTCATACCGGTAAAAAGGTAAAGTTTATTGTTTGGTTAAGTTCATGTCGATAAAGCGTGTCCATTGGGTTCCATCGGACGAGTAGTCGCCTGTCTCGGTCCATTGGTTGCCTACAATGGTGATCCGGTAGCGCATTTTGCGTCCCGGATAGTCAAAGCCCCAGGTGTAAACGCCTTCGGCCGTGACCTGAAAATCAGCATCGGCCATCTTTCCATCGCTCAGGTATGAGCGGAAGAAGAATTTCTTCTGGTTCGCATCAAAGTTTACGATGGCCATTGCATGGTGCACTGTGCGGTCGGCCACGGTGCCAATGCCCTCGATCTGTAGGATCGCGCCATGGAGCCGGAAGTCGATGTTTTCGAGCTGTTGCACAATCTGAGGTTCGCCCGGGCCCATGCGGTAGGAGGCCGTGCCTTTCCATTGGCCGACCAGCGGGGCCAATTTTTTCATTTCATCAGCGGAGGTCTGTGCCCGGCATAGCAGTGTCAGCAATACGAAGGCATACACGAGTAGATTTTTCATCGGTGAGGGGGTTAGCGGATAGTGTTGATTTTGGATTTGTAAACTGGTTTATATTGTAAACTAAATGGTCAAAAAAATTACGGTTGAATGTATCCTTTCAAGGAGTTGACATACGCCTCAAATGCTTTGATGCCTTTTTTGGTGATCCGGCAGGTGGTGAGGGGCTTTTTGCCCTTAAACGATTTCTCGACCACGATATAGCCGGCCTCCGCCAACTTGTCCAACTGCACGCTTAAGTTGCCGGCCGTGGCCTGGGTCTTTTCTTTGAGAAACGTAAATTCGGCCGACTCCAACCCGAGCAGAAGCGACATAACGGCCAAGCGCAATTGCGAGTGCAGCAAGGGATCAAGTTCTTGGAACATGGCGGTTTTACTTTTGTGCTTTGAGCAGGTAGCCGGGCACCAGGTAGCCCACGGCAATGGCCAGCGCTGCGATGAGCGATTGTTGCTGAGACGAAAGAAAGAAACTTACCAAACCGCACGCAAAGATCAGCGCACCACCGATCACCAACGGGCGATACTTCAAAATGATGCCGGAAATAACAGTGACCAGACTGCCCACCAAAAGGATGATTGGGTTGATTTGGTAGTTGATGAAACTCCCGAAAAAGGGAATGACCACGGCCAACACGCCAAAGCCCGACCACAACGAAATGTTGACGCGCTCCAGGTGCGTCACGGTGCGAAGCTGTTTTTTGGCTTGGCGCGAACCGTGTACAAACGAGGCGATCCACGCGGGGATGATGATCAGCCACACGGCATACGGGTAGGGGAAGTCGATTTCGTTCAACGTGAAACTTCCCAAATGCGCGGCCACCAGTACCCATCCCCATAGCAGGTAATAGAAGGAGTTGTTGCGCACGTTGCCCTTTGCCTCGTTGATCATGCCGGTGATCAGTTCCAGGCTTTGCTGCGGGCTCAGCTTGTCGGTTTCATTGCTCATAATGCTTGTAACGGAACAAATGTAAACTGGTTTACAAAATAAACCAAAATCTCTCGAAAATTCCCTGATTTATCTTCAACAGGCTGATTTATTGACTGTTAGGTTACATGAAAAGTCCGCCTTTTATTCGGTTTGAATGCCGGTAGTCGGCAAATTTTGACTGCGCGAGGTTACGACTCTTTATTACCTTGCACCTTCTTTCCTATGTTCACCGGCATCATCGAAACCACGGGTCTGGTCAAAGACATCGTTCGCGAAGGCACTAACCGCCATGTCTGCCTCACCAGCCCGATTAGTCACGAGTTAACAGTAGATCAGAGCGTGTCGCACGATGGCGTGTGCCTCACCGTCACCAAGGTGGAAGGGCAAACCCATTGGGTTACGGCCGTAGAGGAAACGCTGGTCAAGACCAACGTGGGCCAGTGGCTGCCGGGGCGCCAGGTCAACGTGGAGCGCTGCATGGTGGCCAATGGCCGGTTTGATGGCCACATCGTGCAGGGGCATGTAGACCAGACAGGCCGCGTGCGGCATGTGGAAGACCGCCAAGGCAGTTGGCTTTTTCAGTTTGAATATGACCCCGCCCCCGGTAATGTAACGGTGGAGAAAGGCTCCATTGCTGTAAATGGAACCAGCCTCACGTGCTTCCACTCCGCTGACGGCCGCTTTTCGGTGGCCATCATTCCCTACACGTATGAATTTACTAACTTTCACCAGTTAAAGCCCGGTGACGTGGTGAATCTGGAATTCGATATCATCGGCAAATACGTGAAGCGGTTGCTGCAGAAATAAAAAATCAACTTAAACCCAATCCTTATGTTAGATCAACTCGTAAAGCTGGTGGAGCAAAATGCCGGCAGCGCCATCATCAACAACAAGGCCATCCCCAATGAGCAAAACAGCGCAGCCATTCAAACGGTGGCGCAGCAGATTTTTAGCGGCTTGCAGTCGCAGGCACAAGCCGGAAATTTGCAGCAATTGGCGGGCATGTTTCAGGGTGGCCAATCGCTGTCGGCCAACAACCCGATTGTCAATCAATTGATTTCTTCGGTGGCGGCCAGCGTGGCGTCCAAATTTGGCATTTCACAGCAGGCGGCTTCCAGCATGGCCTCCAGTTTGTTGCCCGTGGTCATGAACCAACTGGTAAAGAAAACGAACGACCCCAAGGACAACTCGTTTGATTTGGGCACCGTGATGAAGACCGTAAGCGGCAACAACAGTTTGGATGTGACTAGCCTGATTGGCCAAGTGGCCGGGGGCAGCGCCAAGTCCAACCCACTGGGGGCGCTGGGCAGTTTGGCGGGCAAGCTATTTGGGAAGAAGTAAACCTGCTGCCGTACCACCACGCTACTGAGGGCCAAGCTTTTGTTTGGCCCTTTTTCGTTGGATGAGCCCCTGGGCCAACCGGAACCCCACCCAGCCGCAGGCAAGTCCGATCAGTGCGCCCACCAGAATATCGCCCGGGTAGTGAACGCCCAGGTAGAGGCGGGTGTACGTCATGAGCACCGCCCACAGAAAGACCAAGCCGATCCACCGGACGCGCTGGCGCAAGATCAGCAACACAAACAGCGCGGTGCCAAACGTGTTGGCAGCATGCCCCGAAGAAAAGCCGTAGCGCCCCCCGCGGTAGCCATCCACCAGGTGCACCAGTCCCTGCAGCGATGGCTCGTGCGAGGGCCTTAGCCGCTCAAAAAACGGTTTCATAAACGTAGAGGTGATCTGATCGCACAGGAGCACCACCACAGCCGCGCCAATCAAAACCAGCCAGCCCTCTTTTTTGTACTGCTTGAAAACCAGATAAATCAGGAATGCGTAAAGCGGCACCCAAAAAAATGTTTTGGTCACCCAAAACATGATGGGGTCCAGCCAGGGCGTATGAAAACTATTGAGCCACAGCAGCAGTTCCCTGTCCCACGTGAGCAGTTGTTCCATCATCGATTGTTACCAGTCTGTTGGCCAGCCATACTTCCGCTTCGCCCACGGTGCGGGTGAAAAACACCTCAATATCATGCTTTCGAAAGACTTCCACGTTTTTTTGATAGAATTCCATCGCCAGTGGACTGATCTGATTGGTGTACACCACGGCCAGCCGTTTAAGCCCCAGCTTGAATACCGATGGAAGGATGTATTCCAGCAGCCAAAGCTGTTCTTCCGGGTTGACGGGCCCACGCTTAGACACATCCAACAGCCAATGAAGGGCGTGGCACTCACGCATAAAATCCAACGCACGTCCCAGCACCTTTCGGTACACATCGCTGTCCACATCGCTATGCCAGTCGATGCCCATGAGATTTCGCGTGGCGTCAAAGTACACTTCGGCATAGGGCTCGCGCAGCAGCGGCTGGTGCTTGATGTCTGTGGTTTTGGGCAGCACCACCGAGAATCGCGTAAACTGATCCGGCTCACTGGCCACCTCGATGGTTCCACCCAGGATTTCGGTTTGCATTTTTACCAGGTACAATCCAATTCCTTTTCCTTCGGTATGGCTGTGAAAGCGTTTGTACAGTTTGAAAAGGTTGTCGCCCTGCCGAACCAGGTCGATGCCCAACCCATTGTCTTGCACGGTAATTTGAAATGCTTCGGGGGTTTCGCGGGTGGCCACGTGAATGCTGCCCGGCCGCTCGGGCGATAAGTATTTGAGAGCGTTGCTTAACAAATTGTAGACAATGCTGGAAAGGGTGGGGCGGATGGAGTAGAAGTAGTGCGCCTGCAAGTCGTAGGTGATGTGCACGTTTCGATCTTCGATGTCGCGCTGAAAAGGTGCCAGCGTTTCGTTGAGCAGGTTGGCCACATTGATTTTCTGACGTATGCGGTAGATATCATTGCGTATGTCGATGATCAATCCCAGGTCGCGAATGGTGGCGTCCAGCGACTTGGCCGAGCGCATCAGGTGTTCAACGATGGGATGAACGGCCATGGCGGGTTCGGTTTGCCTGATCAGGTTCAGCAAGCCGAGCATGCTGGCTACCGGCCCCCGCAAGTTGTGTGAAATGGTAAATGAGAATTGCTGCAACTCGCTGTTGTGTTTCACCAGCTCTGCGTTGGCGTGCTTGAGTTCCAGCGTAGCTTGCGCGATCTTCTCGGTCAGTTTTTCATTGATTTCATTCAGTTCCTGGTTTCGCTGCCGCACCAGCTGTTGGGCTTGCTCCAATTCGTCACGCTGGTAATCCAACGCTACGTTGGCCGCATTGAGTTGGCGGATCAAATGCGAGTTCCGAAGTTGGATTTCGTTGGATGTGCTGCGCAAGATCAATACGGCCGTGACAATCACCCCAAATAGAAGTGTGGCAAGCCACCCCGAGAGATAGTAGGAGGGGGACGAGTGGTCGATTTGATGATAGCCTACCTGGAAGTAGTCGTGAATGGGATCAAACGCCACAAAGGCAAGCAGATAGAATGCGAGGGTGGTGGCCAGCAGTTTCCAACGGGCCACGGTGAAAACCATGACGGGGATGAGCCCGGTGGCCAGCAGCACATACCGATAGTCAAAGTACTCTGACTCAGTCACCAACTCCCCCGGTATCGTTTTGGACAATACCGACATGCCCACCACCAATATCGGCACTGAAAAGCACAGCACAATCCGCGCTGTGTGGGTGAGTTGTTGTTTCATCAGCCACGGCACCGAGCCAAAAACAACGGATAAAGCCAAGACTGAAAATGCTTCTTCGTTCCACTGGTTGAGCCCCAGCAGCACCCCAATGACA
>JALONI010000029.1 GCA_025455015.1 Cyclobacteriaceae bacterium
CTTTCCTGGACGATGATTTTCGGTTTGATATTCGGCACGTTTTTGACCTTGTTTCTGGTGCCCGTTATGTACTTGATGACGGCCCGCCTGAAAGAGCGTCTGTTCAAACCCAAAGCCGTGGAAGCCGAGCAACCGGCCGGCACTGCGTTGGGAAGTATCTAACCTTGGCAATAAACCATGGGGAAAGTCGTCTGTTAACGCAAGACGACTTTCCTTTTTTATGTTAGCCCGTATGACCACACTTGCAATCGTGTTCACCGTCCTGTTGGTGGTGGATGTGTATCTTTTTCAGGCGGTACTCACCGTCACCAAAAGCCTCTCTTCGGGGTGGCAACTGACGTGGCGCGCGCTTTATTGGCTGCCCACCGTTTTTACGTTGGTGGTGTTGTTGTGGTGGACACTGGCCGACCCTTACGCCATCAACGCCAATGTGCGCAACTGGTTGATATCCGGGGTTTTTGGAATTTACATCTCCAAGGTTGTGGGGTTATTGTTTGTACTGGCGGACGACTTCACGCGGCTGTTCCGATGGGTGGCCCGGCAATTTGAGGGCAAGGCGGCTGGCGGCCTTCCGGGTGAGGCCATTTCGCGATCAGAGTTTTTGTCGAAAACCGCATTGGTAGCCACGGCTGTTCCGTTTGGCGCCATGGCGTGGGGCATTTTGAGCGGTGCGCACGACTATCGCATCCGCAAGGTGGTGGTTACGCTCCCCCATCTGCCAAAGGAGTTTGACGGCCTGCGGCTGGTTCATTTGAGTGACATCCACAGCGGCAGCTTCTGGAATAAGACGGCCGTAACAGGAGGTGTGGAGATGGTGCGGCAGCAAAAACCCGATCTGATTTTTTTCACCGGGGATTTGGTTAACAACGAATCGAGCGAAGTGCGCGACTATATCGATGTGTTCAGACACCTGAAAGCTCCGTTGGGTGTGTATTCCGTTACCGGAAACCACGACTATGGCGACTACAAATCGTGGAATACCAAGGAGGAAAAGAAACAAAACTTTGCGGACCTGATAGAGGCGCATCGGCTGTTGGGTTTCGATTTGCTCCTGAACGAAAATCGCATCATCACCGAGGGGGCTGCCCGGCTGGCCATCTTGGGCAATGAAAACTGGGGTGCGGGCCGGTTTTCTAAATACGGCAAGCTGCCGGAGGCGCATCGCGGCACAGAGGAAGCAGCCGTGAAGTTGCTGCTCTCACATGACCCCAGTCATTGGGATGCCGAAGTACGCCCCGCGTTCTCGGATATTGATATTACGTTTGCGGGCCACACCCATGGCTTTCAGTTCGGTGTGGAGTGGGGCAACATTAAGTGGAGTCCTTCGCAATACGCGTACAAGCAATGGGCAGGGCTGTACACCGAAGGGCGCCAGCATCTGTACGTGAACAGGGGCTTTGGCTACCTTGGGTACCCCGGCCGGGTGGGCATGCCACCCGAAATAACCGTGATGGAACTGAAGCGCGCTTAGGCCTTGCGCAACAGGCGAACGGTGAAGTAACCCAACAGCGTAGCAACCGCCAGCAAAATACCCCACAGCCAGCGCGGGTTCTGAAACCACGGACGCGCAGCTTGCTGTTGTTCCTTTTTGAGTTCTTCGGCCGGCCCGGCTTGCAATACAGGTATGTCTGCCGGTAGTTCTCGTTCGAAGTGCGACACATCGTACTGCGGGGCTCTCAGCGAACGATTCCCATACATGATTCGGTAATCGCCCGGGGGCAGATAGGCGATCGCGCGCACGCGCGGAGACCAAAACGTGACGGACCGCACCGCAAGGGGTGGATTGTCATCGTTGTACACGGTGAGTTGAAGCATGTGGCACAAGGTAGGCGCAAGGTGTACGGTGTCGGTTTGATAGGATGTCATCACCCCCGTGTGCAGCGGCTCAGTGTAGTAGATCCATCCCTGCTCCGTTTGGCTGCTGTCGGTCACGCGCTCCAGCCGATAGGTGCGATAGAATTTTTGACCCGGGGGGGCGGCAATGGCAAACTTCGAAACCAAGGACGGTGCGCCCAAGTTGATTTTTGCTACGCTTTGCTTTTGATTCGTTTTAAGTGCGATGGGTGCGGTGAAGTTCGTGTAGTGCCCGCGGTTTTTTTCCTGCCAAACAAATGACACCTCCTTCAATGTTAAGGGCTTGTCTGCGGCAATGGCAAAACGCAGGTAGTCGAATCGCGACCAAGGCCATTCTACCTGGGTGGAGCGATACGAAATAGCCTGCTCTGAAATAGACAAGATTCGTTTGTCGCGGGTCAGTTGAAACCAGTCTTTTTCATCGTGGCTGCCTTCCACGGTCACACGCGCATCCCAGTTCTCTTCGTCAAACGATAGAAAGGCCCGGTTTACGGGTTGGTCGCGCGCCAGTTTGACGGTAAAAAAAAGAACCCCGTTTTTCCGTGAGATGTTCACAGGGCGAAGCGTGACATAATCGGTGGCGGGCGCATCGTCATCGACCTTGATCAGGTAAGGGATGTCGGTGCTGTCGCGGTCAGATAGGCGTATCCGCAAATCGGAAAAGTCTGCCGGGAGGTGCGCCAACATATCGGGCACTAAGGAAATGGCGTACCAACCCACGCTGTCGACACGCGGAAGGGAGTGCTGATACGTGAACTGGCCGTGTGCCGGACGTAAAAACAAAAGAAATGCCACTGCCCACAGGCCGGTTTTCATAAGCCGTTTTGGTTTTCGTGTGTGGTGTCGCGGGCCGCCCGCTTCCGCTTGTTGTAGATAAACGAAGCTAACAGCAGAAGTATGCCCATGATCATCAAGACGATCGTTTTGGCAATCGTGCCCATCTCTGACATGTCATAAAAGAACAACTTCAAAAGCGTGATGCCAAACAGTGCGATGCCCGCGATGCGCAGATACGATTGGTTTTTGGCAAAGCCCCAGATGATCAGGTAAAGAGCATAGCTTCCCCAGAGGATACTCAGTGCCAGTTTAAATCCATTGGGGTTCCCGTTTAATGCCAGCAGCGAAAGCAACTCGCTGCTGAGCAAAGTAAGAATCGTAAAATGACAAAACAGCCGTTCCCATTGCCTGAACCCAGGCCCGTTGCTCTCGCGCATGGCCAACCAATAGTTGACAAGCAGCCCCCCGGCTACAAAGACGTAACACACGTAGCGGATGGCTACATTCCAGAAACTGGACGAATAAAAGCGGTCAGCGGGTGCGAGATAAGAAAACCGCAACGCCTCCAGTGCATGGAGGCCGGCTGACAAAAACAGAAGCACGATAAACGCCAAAATGCCAAAGACGATCCGGTTGAGAAGCGGTGTGGCGACCCAAAACCGATGGGCTAGATAGACCAAAACGCCAAAAAACAAAATGGAGTAATTCAGCAGCCACACGGTGCGAAACGAAGTCCAGTCGGGGTTGTAGGTCATGCCCCCGTTGGGGTCGCGGATGGCGCTGGCCTGGAAGAGATTTGAAAAGTGCAGCGCGACTTCCTGATAGAATGTGACATATAACACCAGTACAGCCGTGGCCGGCACGAGGTAGTGAATCACGGGTAGCACGGCCGTGAGTAATTTGGGCCCGGTGGGTACAGGCGTACGGTTTCCGCTCCAGAAAAAAAATGCAAAAGCCCCGGCCACCAGCAACGAAGTCAGGAAATAGATGTTGAGCACCGGGGTGAGCGGCACCTGAGCGATATCTTCCCCTCCATACCCTACCACATAGCGGAAGCTAAGTGCTTGCCAGTCGTGTAGCAAGCTCAAAAACGAAAGTCCAAGCAAGGGATAAGACAACAGTTCGTAGGTGGTGAATTTTTTCTGGCGTCCGACCCAAAACAGCACGCAGGCCTCCAATGCCCAAATGAGGGTTACCCAGTTGCCTTCCAATTGTACCGGCACGGCCAACGTCAGGAATGCCAATACCAGCCCCGCCACAAAGTAGAAGGTATCTTTGGACTCGCGTAAGCGTGTGTACACAAAGACGCCCACCGCGAAGTGGACTACGGCATTGAACACGGTAAAAATACCGAGGTATGATTCGCCCCCCGGATATTCGTTGACGATCGCATAGCCCGATCCATAATAGATGAAACAGTTGATCAGCACCAGCGCCACATCGGCCACCTTCAAGGTTACCCGGTTGAGCAGCTTGCCCACCAAAAAAGCGATGTAGAAAAGGAGGAAGAAGAGCGTGGCAAATCCCAGGCTCAGCCAGAGATGCTCGGTTTGGTCATAGCCACCCACCATCCAACTTCCAAAAATGATCCACGTAAGGGCAAACGCGAGTCCGAACAACACACGCCACGTACGCTGGAAGGAGATGACGAGAATACCCATGTTGGTGATGGCGATGTAGGAGAACAGCACCGCTACCCGCCCCGACCCATCGCTCAATAAAAAGGGTACCGCATACGCACCAATCAGACCGATGATGCCAATGACTTGCAAATTATACTGCATGGCCGCAAAAACGGTGAAAGCCGTGAAGCCGACCATGATGGCAAAAGCAACGGCCTGCGGTAGAAAGTGGTAGAAATCATAGGCCGCAAAAGTGATGAAGTAGAGCGTGGCCATGCCCCCGCTGAGCAGCACGGCACTAAACGCGTGATAGTCCTTCTTGAGTTTTAACGCAAGCACGAGTATGATAGCACCGGCCAGGTAGCCTAAAATGATCCGCGTGAGCGGATTGAGCATCTCGTGGTCAATGGCATACTTTACGCCAAAGCTAATGCCGATCACAAGCACGGCAATGCCAATTTTGTTTAGCAGGTTTGTGCCGATGAAATCTTCCCACGCGCCTTTTTCTCGTGGCGCAGGGCGGGGCGGCCGCGCGGTGGGGGCGGCCGTTCTTTCGGCTACGGGTTGGTTGGCCGCGGGCACGTTGGGGTGGGGGGCTACCACCGATAGTTTTGTATCGATCACCTCCGGCTGTTTTTCGTTCTTAAGGTCAGCGATGACTTGGCGCAAGTGCTGAATCTCCGTGGCCAGCTGTTGCTGCTGGCGCGAAAGCTCACGGAGGCGATTTTCTAACTCGTGGAATGACGGACTCACAAGGGGGGTAGGTTTGGTCAAAAATACGACAATCACGCGATTTGCAACGGTACTGGTTTATCGCTGGCCCATCCGTATCTTTGGTTTTTCGACACCCCTATGAGACCTCGTTGGCAAGGTATCTATCCGGCCCTCACCACTAAGTTTACCCAAGACGATAAGCTTGACCTTGATCTGTTTGAAAAAAATCTTCGCGCCCAGTTGGAGGCTGGCATCGATGGCGTGATACTGGGCGGTACGTTGGGCGAAGCCAGCGTGCTGACAACGGACGAAAAGTTTACCCTCGTTCGGTTTGCGGTCGAAAAAGTGGCCGGCCGGGTACCGGTGGTGATGAACATTGCCGAAGGCAGTACCCGCGAGGCCGTAAAGCTCGCCCACGAAGCCGCGCAATGCGGAGCTAACGGGCTGATGATGCTGCCACCCATGCGTTACAAATCCGATCATCGTGAAACGGTAGCCTACTACAAAACCGTGGCAAATGCCACTGCATTGCCCCTCATGGTGTACAACAACCCGGTGGATTACAAAGTGGAAGTGACACTGGATATGTTTGCCGAACTGGCCGAGTGTTCCAACATCGAGGCGGTAAAGGAATCGACTCGTGATGTGAGCAATGTCACCCGCATGGTCAACCGGTTTGGCGAGCGTTTCAAAATCCTGTGTGGCGTTGATACTCTGGCCATGGAAGAAACAATGCTGGGGGCGCACGGCTGGGTGGCGGGACTTGTCTGTGCATTTCCGCGCGAAACCGTGACATTGTTTCAATTGACCAAGGCCGGAAAAATTCAGGAGGCCTTGGCCATTTACCGGTGGTTTCTTCCGCTCCTCGAACTGGACATCCATCCCAAATTAGTGCAGTATATCAAACTGGCCGAGCAGGAGGTGGGCCTTGGCTCGGAGTATGTGCGCGCCCCGCGACTGGCCTTGCAGGGCGAAGAACGCGAGCGTGTACAAGAAATCATTCGCAAAGGTATCGCACAACGGCCTAAACTACCATCGGTCGCTGGTGTCGGGTCACTGGCGCCAAATGAACGGTAACCCGCCATGATCAATCAGCAGCATGACAGACGCAACGCCAAATGAAATTGACCAGGCGCTAAAGGCCGCACAACTGGCGTTCTTGTCCTACAAGAATTTGTCAGGGAAAAAGAAGGCCGTGTTTCTTCGCGCTGTTGCGGATGAAATCGAGGCCCTTGGTCCTGAATTGGTGCAGACAGCTATGCGCGAGACCAACCTGCCCGAAGCCCGCATCATCAACGAACGAGGCCGCACCACCGGGCACTGCCGTATGTTTGCCGACCTGGTGGAGGAGGGCAGTTGGGTAGATACGCGCGTAGATACCGCCTTACCCCACCGCATGCCTGCGCCCAAGCCTGACCTTCGCAAGATGTTGGTGCCGATTGGACCTGTGGTTGTGTTCGGTGCCGCGAATTTTCCGCTCGCGTATTCCACAGCCGGAGGCGACACAATTTCCGCTCTGGCAGCCGGTTGCCCGGTGATCGTAAAAGCCCATCCCGCGCACGCGGGTACTTCTTCGCTGGTGGCCACCGCGGTAACGCAAGCCGCAGGGCGCACAGGAATGCCCAACGCGGTTTTTCAACACGTATTCGGGGCGAGCTTCGAGGTGGGCCAGGCGTTGGTAAAACATCCGCTTACCAAAGCGGTGGGCTTCACGGGTTCACTCGCGGGCGGCAAAGCACTGTTCGATTTGGCCAATCAGCGCCCCGAACCGATTCCGGTATTTGCCGAAATGAGCAGCATTAATCCGGTAGTGCTGCTGCCGCAATCACTGCAAACTGGTTTTGCCAAAACGGCTTTAGTGCTCGCTTCGTCCACTACGCTGGGCGTGGGACAGTTTTGTACTAACCCGGGTTTGATACTGGCGGTTGAAGGTGAAGGCCTCACTTCGTTTGTGGCTGCGTTGGCCGCTGAAATTAACAAGTCTGCGCCCGGCACGATGTTGCATCAAGGTATTGCCGACAATTACGCAACCCGTAGCAAGCGGACATTGACCCAGCAGGGTATCACCGTGGAAGCACAAGCAAACGAGGCGGGTGATGCAGCCCAGGGCCGGCCGATGATTGTATCGGTAGCTGCGAAAGAATTTTTGAAAAACCCGGTGTTGGCGGAGGAAGTGTTTGGACCCTTTTCAATGATTGTGAAGTGTGCCGATCGCCATGAGTTACATACGGTTGTTAATTTGCTGCACGGGCAGCTTACGTGTTCCGTCATAGGAAGCGACCAAGAGATTGCCGAATACGAGAGCATGATCAATGTACTGGTGGAAAAAGCCGGCCGACTGATTGTGAACGGTGTGCCCACCGGGGTAGAGGTGTGTCCCTCCATGAATCATGGCGGGCCATTCCCGGCCACTACCGATAGCCGGTTTACGGCTGTAGGCACGGATGCCATCAAACGGTTTGCACGGCCTGTGGCATTTCAAAACTTTCCGAATGCCTTGTTGCCGGATGAATTGAAAGATGGAAATCCGTTGGGGATTTGGAGGTTGGTTAATGGAGAGTTTGACAGAAAATGAAAGGTACATTTCGTTGCATAGATGCTCACACCTGTGGTAATCCCGTGCGCGTGGTGGCTGAAGGCGGGCCCGACCTGAAGGGGGCTAACATGAGTGAAAGGCGCCAGCACTTTTTGCGCGAGTTCGACTGGATTCGAAAGGGACTCATGTTCGAACCGCGTGGTCATGACATGATGAGTGGCAGCATTTTGTACCCACCCGCTGATCCCCAAAATGATGTAGGCGTTCTGTTTATTGAGACCAGTGGCTGTTTGCCCATGTGTGGCCACGGCACTATCGGTACCGTAACCATTGCCATTGAAGAAGGTCTGGTAAAGCCCAAAACACCCGGCATCCTGAATCTAGAAGTACCGGCCGGGTTGGTTCGGGTTGAGTATCGGCAGGAGGGCGGTAAAGCGAAGTCGGTGAAAATCCGGAATGTGAAAGCCTACCTGGCAGCCGAAGGAATCTTGGCTGAGTGTCCGCACCTCGGTGAACTGACGGTCGATGTTTCCTATGGCGGAAATTTCTACGCTATTGTCGATGTGCAAAAGAATTTTCCGGGCCTCGAGCATTTCACAGCCGACCAATTGATTAGCTGGAGTCGTGCCCTTCGTGCCAACATCAACGTAAAGTACTCGTTCGTACATCCAGAAAATCCAACCATTCATGGTTGCAGCCACATTCTGTGGGCCGGACAGGTGATGGATCCAAAATCATCGGCTCGCAATGCGGTGTTTTATGGTGACAAGGCGATTGATCGCTCACCCTGCGGCACCGGCACTTCGGCCCGTATGGCACAATGGTTTTCCAAAGGCAAACTGCGGAAGGGAGAGGAGTTCATTCACGAAAGCATCATCGGAAGTAAGTTTATCGGCCGAATTGAGGAGGAGACACAACTGGCCGGGAAGCCCGCCATCGTGCCCAGCGTAGAGGGGTGGGCCCGGATTTACGGCCACAATACCATCACCATCGATCCGGACGATGACCCGTATGCGTACGGATTTCAAGTGATTTGAAGGCTCCCTATATGAAAGTAGCGGTTATTGGAGGTGGAATTATCGGACTGTGCTCGGCTTACTACTTAAAAAAGGCTGGACACGATGTGCTGGTGTTCGATCAGTCTTCGTTGGAAGACGGCTGCTCCATTGGCAATGCCGGCATGGTAGTGCCCAGCCACATTATCCCGTTGGCGGCCCCCGGCATGGTCGCCAAAGGCATCCGATGGATGTTTGACAGCCAGAGCCCGTTTTATGTGCGCCCTCGTTTTGATTTCGATCTACTCCGGTGGGGCCTCGAGTTCTATCGGCACGCCAACCCAAGGCATGTAGCACGTTCCATACCGGCCCTGAAGGAGTTGAGCCTCCTCAGCAAAGCGTGTTATCAACAGTTGGTGCGCGAGGTGCCGTTTGATTTCGCCTATCATGAGCGTGGGCTGCTCATGCTCTACCAAACCCAACGCGCAGCGCACGAAGAGGCGGAAACCGCAGACATCGCCAATCGCCATGGCGTCAAAGCGGAAGTATTGTCTGCCCGCGAAGTTCAAGCACTGGAGCCGAATGTGCGCATCAATGTGCGGGGGGGTGTGTTTTATCCGGGCGATGCCCACCTGACACCTTCGTTGCTTATGCGCGGCCTGCGGGAGCATCTGCAACAGCTAGGCGTGCGGCTGATGACTTCCACCGAGGTAAGAGGCTTTGTGTTGCACCACGATCACGCCCGATCGGTTTGCACCGCTGCGGGCGATCACCCCGTGGATTCAATCGTGCTGGCGGCCGGCTCGTGGTCGGGTGCCGTGGCGCGTCAGTTACACCTGCGCTTGCCCATGCAGGCCGGGAAGGGGTATGGTTTTACGCTTCCGGATGTGAAAGAGAATGTGCGCATTCCTTCCATTTTGCTGGAGGCGCGCGTGGCGGTTACTCCCATGGGTTCTTCCCTGCGGTTTGGCGGCACCCTGGAGATCACCGGCATCGATCATACCATCCACCTGAACCGCGTGCGCGGGATCGTGCAGGCCATTCCACGTTACTATCCGGAGATGAGCGTGTCCATGCCAAAAAAGGAAGACATCTGGCATGGCCTGCGGCCCTGCTCACCGGACGGACTTCCCTACCTTGGGCGGCTTGAGCGCGTGCCCAATGTGATTGTGGCAACCGGCCACGCCATGATGGGGTTGAGCCTGGCACCGGGAACCGGCAAGCTGGTGGCGGAGTTGGTGGAAAACGAAAAGCCCAGCATGAACCTTTCGATGTTTGCCGCGGATCGGTTCACCAGATAAACGGTATCAACCGCCAACGCGTAAGCAAAAATTGGCGGTAGCGGTCGCCAAATTGTTCCTCCAACAGTAGCTCTTCATCGCGAAGCCGCACCCACAAAAGAAGCCCGAGCCCCGCCACATGCAGCAACGTCAGCAAAAAATTGGCCGTCAGAAGTGCATTGCCCACCACGCCCAACGCCATGGCCGTATACATGGGATGCGCCACCCATCGGTACGGCCCCGAGGTGATCAATTCATGTCCCACGCGAATCTGCAGTACCGGGCTCCAATTCGATTGCAACGTCCGGTGTGTCCAGATGAAAAGAGCCAGGGCGGCCGCCCCTACCGCGCCACCCGTAATGACCAGCCAGGGAGGGCACGGCCATTGGGCAAAGCGTATCCAAGGGGTGAAGAGCCAAACAATACTGATTGGAATCACGGTGACGCCCACTATCCACACAACCCACCGTTCGCGTACGCGCTCTTTTTCACGCAACAGATGTTGGTGCGTGTGGCGGTAGCGGAGTTGGTAAACTATGCGGGTTAGGGCCCACCCTGTTCCCAGCACGGCCAAGGCCATTATTTGGTTTTTCATCCGCGGGCCCGGCTCATCAGGTACTTTTTCGGTGTGATGCTGAATTTCTTTTTGAACGCAGCAATAAAATGGCTGGGGTTGGCATAGCCGACTTTGTATGCCACCTCGTTGACATGGTATGCTCCGGTGTCAAGCATTACCTTGGCGTGGTCGAGCTTGTGGTCGAGCAGATAGCCAAACACGGTGTTGCCGTAGATTTCTTTGAAGCCGACTTTGAGCTGGTATTCATTCAGCCCCGCCAATTTGGCCAATTCTTTTAGTCCCGGTGGTGATTCGATGTTTTTCAACAGGTGCTCTTTCGCATGCTTGATTTTTCGCACCACCTCCTGGTCGTTCAAAAACGGGCAGCTCTCGGTGTTGGGCACTTTGGTGCTGAAGTATAGCCCCAGTATCTCCATGGTTTTGCCCCGGTAGTACACGCCCTTCACGTTGTCGCTCAGTTGTTGCGTGAATAATTGCGATAGGGTGACCAACAAGGGCGAGCTCACATCACGTTCGTCATAAAATTTTCGCGTACTGTTTTCGGGTTTGAGTATCGGCAGGGGTTCATGGATAAACAGATCGTGCAGGCGTTGCAGCGAGATGCTGAGTGCCACCATGCGCGTGCTTGGCAGCACCCGCAGATCAAAGGGAAGATCTTTTTCGGGATTGTAAAAAAAGTAGGTCTTGGCGCCCCCAATCTCCCGGGCATAGTGCGGCCCAAAGGCAAAGGTGGCTCCGCCCTCCAGGCAGAAATAAAAATGGATAACGCCTTGGTTCACCTGATCAGGAACGGTGATCGCCTGCTCCTCGGCATGGGCGATGAGGCTGAGCTTCAGATCAGGCTCCGAATAACAAACCGTCCAGTTACCGATATGGGTATTTTTTTCTACTTCGGGGGTCATAAAGGAATTCATGGCAATAAAAAATGACAAAAATCAGCTTTTATATAGCGTCAAAATCATCGTTTTTGTTCAACGAATACCCAAAAATTGCACGATGCGCTCCGGTAATTTCGCAGTGACATAATTAATACAAATATGGGTATTTTTTGTTTAGACCGATTCTAATCTTTGCGCCCGAAATGCAACAAAAGGCTTTTATCGCTTGGGGTGCCGGGTGGCTGCTGTGTTTACAGGGTGCGCTTGCCCAAGCGCCCGTGGCGGTGGATTCGCTCGTCAGCCGTGAGCTGGCCGAGGTAGTCATAACGGCCACGCGCACCGAGCGCGAGGTGGGCTTGTTGCCCATGCCCGTTTCCATCATCAGCAAGTCGCAGATTCGTTCGCTTGGTTCTGTTCGGCTCAACGATGTTTTGGCCGAGCAAGCGGGGTTGGTGATCGTGCCACAAGTCAATGGGCAAGGGAACGGGCTGCAGTTGCAAGGTTTTAACCCTGACTATACCCTCATCCTGATCGATGGCGAGCCGATTATTGGCCGCAACACCGGTTCGCTCGAACTGAGCCGCATAGCGGTGGGTAACATTCGCCAGATCGAAATCGTCAAGGGGCCAAGCTCCAGCCTGTATGGCTCGGAAGCACTGGCAGGCGTGGTGAACATCATTACCGAACGCCCCCCGGCCGGCACCAGCGGTCAGGTATCGGCCCGCTACGGCACCAACCAAACGGTTGATTTGAATGGCGATATCGGGTTCTCCAACGAAAAAGGGGGTGCCTACTTTTTTGTAAACCGTTTTCGCACGGATGGGTATGACTTGTCGCCCGAGCGGTTTGGCAATACGGTGTCTCCCTTCGCCAGCACCACCTTGTCGGGCAAGGTCTCGTATCGCCTCACCCCGGCAACCGAGTTTGCCATGGCAGGACGTTACTTTCAGGAGAATCAGTCTTTCCAGTTTGAAGTATTCAACAACAACGATTCGGTGAGGACTTTGGGTGATGGGCGCATCACGGATTGGAATATCAACCCAACCCTTACCACACGCCTCAGTGACCGTTGGAAGGCGACCGCCCGGTTTTATGCCACCGGGTACCGAACCCGCTCGCGGCTTGACTTGAAACAACTGGACACCACCGATTACAATGACTTCTTTAACCAGACGTTTGCACGCCCCGAGGTAACCACAGAGTATTTTTTGAACGAGAAGCACATGTTTACGGCCGGGGTTGGGCACATTGAAGAGTCGGTGGAGACCTCGCGGTACGGAGAGAGCGGTCGGAAAAGACAGTCCACTTCCTACGGCTTTTTTCAATGGGAGTGGCAGGCGCTACCCAGGTGGTCAATCATCAGCGGAGGCCGCTTTGACTACAATTCGATCTACGGCTCGCAGTTCAGTCCCAAGTTGTCCACACGGTATGAGTTTTCTGACCGGTTTGCCGTGAAGGCCAGTGGCGGCATCGGATTCAAGGCACCCGATTTCCGCCAGTTGTATCTTAACTTCTTTAACACGGCCGGGGGCGGATACACAGTGCTGGGCACCGAGGTGGCGCTAGGCCGACTGGCCGAGCTGGAAGCGGCAGGCCAAATCGCGAGTTATCTCTTCGACCCTGCGCTGTTGGGTCAACTCAAAGCCGAGACATCGTATGCCATCAATGCGGGGGCCACGTGGCAAATCACACCCCGGTTGGGCACCGAGGTCAACTTCTTTCACAACAGCATTGACAATCTCATTGAAACGCAAGCGGTGGCTGTCACCACGGCTAACCAAACGATGTTCAGCTATCGGAACATCAGACGCGCCTTTACCCAAGGGATGGAAGCAAACCTAAATTACCGGTTGGCACCCGCCTGGACGCTTTCGGCCGGGTACCAGTTGTTGTATGCCAAAGACAAAGACGTGGCGGCATCGGTCAGGCGGGGAGAAATCTTTTGGCGCGATCCGGAAACGCTTACCTCAGAGCGGCTGCGGCCGCGCGAGTACTTTGGCTTGTACAACCGCTCGCGGCACATGGGCAACGTCAAACTATTTTATCGGCATCCCGGCAACGGGTGGGAGGGAACCGTGCGGGCCATCTACCGCGGCAAGTATGGCGTGGGTGACCTGATTGGCAACATTCAGGGTGAAGTGATACCGCCCTCCAACCGGCCCGGCAACAGCATCCTGGATGTGCACGATGATTTTGTGTCGGGCTATGTGTTGGTCAACGTATCCATGGCCAAGTCGCTGCGCAACGGCTTTCGGTTTCAAGTTGGAATCGATAATCTGTTCAACCACACCGAGCCGGTGTTTATCCCCAACCTGCCGGGGCGACTGGCTTACATAACTGCATCGTATTCATTCAAAAAACAAACAAACAAATAATATAAAGTTCCTATGAGTACACGTTTCTTTAAATCCATCTGGTTCATGGCCGCGGTTGTTTTGGTGTTGATGTTTTCTTCCTGCGAGGAAGACGAGCCTGCCGCAGCGTTGGAAGCGATTACGGTGCGAAACTTAAATGCGGATCATGCTCCCTTCGGTCCAAATCCACCCGCTCGTGTTGGTGAGACGAAAAAGTTCACATTTTTCAGTTTTAGAACGGGGCAGATTGTGACTCGCGCAGACAGTGCAACCGTGAACTGGGACGTTGCCTTCCAAGGTACTTCTATTATTTTCAATAGCGGCACCAGCGGTCCGGGCAATGCAGGAGCACAGTTCTTATCTGGTTCATTTGAAGAAGTAACAGAAGCCCCAGAATCTGGTTACGTAGTCGACAATGCGCCTATCAGAGCCGTTTCATCAAGTCCATTACCTCCCGGTGCTACCCCTACAAACCAATGGTGGCAGAACAGTGGTACCGGTCAATCTACTGTCGTATCCCCGATCGCTGGTCGTATTTTGGTGGTGCGGTTAGCGCAGGGAGGCTTTGCTAAAATGGAGATACTTAGCTATTACAAAGATGCACCCGTAACGCCAAACAATATGAGGGATATTGACCGTCACTATACATTCCGCTACCTCTATCAGCCCAATGGCGGCCGCACGTTCTAGAACCTAATTGATTGTTAACCAAAGCCCGGCACTGACTTGTGCCGGGTTCTTTTTTACCGATGCTTTCGCTTATTCATAAAATACCCTTGCTGACTACCGTGTTCTCGGCTTTTTTTGCCGTGCAACTGTATCGGCATTGGGCTACCCGCAGACCTTCGGCCTACCTGCTTTGGTGGCTGATCGGGGTGGTTTGTTATGGGTTGGGTACGTTGACCGAAAGCGTAGTGGCACTTTTGGGGTTGGAGGGAGATGCGCTACTTCACACCGCTGATCAATCTGTATGCCTTCGCCTTTCTGGTGGGCGGGGCGGTGTATTCTGCGTATCGCTATAGCCGCGATCGGCTGTATAAAAATCGGTTTTGGGGCAATGTGGGTGCTTTTTGCGTCAGTCGCGGTACATCACCGCTTTGACGGCTTTTATGGTTTTGGCCACGTTGGGCAGAATGGCTTCGATGAGCGTGGGCGCGTAGGGCAGGGGCACATCAAAACTGTTCACGCGCTGAATGGGCGCATCCAGGTAGTCAAAGGCATGTTTCTGCACGTGGTAGGTAATTTCCGTGGCAATGGACGACAACGGCCAGGCTTCTTCGACAATGACGAGCCGGTTGGTTTTCTTTACGGACTCCACCACCGTGGCATAGTCAATCGGGCGCACCGAACGCAAGTCGATCACCTCACATGAAATACCGTCTTTCTCCATTTCGGCCGCAGCCGCCAAAGCCACTTTCATGATCTTGCCAAACGACACGATGGTCACGTCTGATCCCGCCCGCTTGATATCGGCTTTGCCTATGGGGATCAGGTACTCTTCCGTGGGCACCTCGCCTTTGTCGCCATACATCAACTCCGACTCCATAAAGATGACGGGATCGTTGTCGCGGATGGACGTTTTGAGCAGCCCTTTGGCATCATACGGGTTGGAGGGCACTACTACTTTCAGACCGGGCGTGTTGGCAAACCAGTTTTCAAAATTTTGTGAATGCTGGGCGCCCAGTTGGCCCGCGTTGCCGGTAGGCCCGCGAAACACGATGGGGCAGTTGTACTGGCCGCCCGACATCGACAACATCTTGGCCGCGGCATTGATGATCGTGTCGATGGCCACCAACGAAAAGTTGAAGGTCATGAACTCGATGATGGGGCGCAGGCCATTGGTGGCGGCTCCCACGCCCACGCCTGCAAACCCCAGTTCAGCAATGGGCGTATCGATGACGCGCTTGGCTCCAAATTCGTCCAGCATCCCCTGGCTTACTTTGTAGGCACCGTTGTATTCGGCCACTTCCTCGCCCATCAGAAACACGTTCTCGTCACGTCTCATTTCTTCGCTCATGGCTTCGCGAAGGGCTTCGCGGAATTGGATTTCTCTCATGCTGGCTGGGTTGAAAGGCCGTAAAAATAGTACCCAACGGCCCACTTTAAAAGGGATTGGTGCCTTTTTTGCCTGCCCCTAAAACAGAAAACCCCGCCAAAGGCGGGGCTTTCCGAGTTGCTTTCGCAGGATATTATTTCAAGGCGTTGCGGAAGGCCTCGGTTGCCGAAAACTTGGCAAACTCAAGGTCCGTCAATGCTTTTTCTTTCAACGAGCTGTCGATGGCTACGGCCTTGGTCAGGTTGCTCACCACGGCTTCGCCATTGCTGGTTTGCGCGGCTGCCACGGCTGCTCCGTAGAAACCAAGCGCAAAGTTGCTGTTCTTGGCAGTTGCGTCAGCAAACGAGCGCGAAGCGCTGTTGGCATCTTTGTTCAGCAACTGGGCCAAGCCTTTGTTGAACAAGTTTACATCGGTTTCGGTAGCTGCCGAAGTGGAGGCCACGGCCGCGCTGTAGTTAGCCATGTAGATTTCGCAGGCACCCTTCACTCCGTTCACCCCGCGGGTCACATCGTTGTTGGCCCCGGCCAATGCCTTGTTGGCATGAGCGTAGGCTTTGTACGGGTTGCCTTTCCAGAGCGCGATGGTAGCCAGGTTGGCGTGCACTTCGGGTGTCTCGCGCAAGCGGGCCGCAATTTCCAATTGTGCCTGTGCTTTGTCGGCCAGTTCAGCCGCGCGCGAAGGATTTTCGATGGCCTGGAACAGATAGGCTGCGCCCAGGTTGTTGTGCGCATTCCAGTTGGTTCCCTTTTTCGTGGCGGCCTCGTAGATGGCTACTTTCTCCTCCAACGAAGGCGTGAGCGTACCGGCATACATCAGTTCTTCGAACGACAGCGCATCGGCCGAGGCAGAGCCTTGCGTGATCTGCTTAGCCAACACCGAAATCTCGGCATCGGTCTTTTTTACTTTCAGCGTGAGGATTTCGGTTTTTGCCGTACGCAGGCCGGGGTACACATCGCGGAACACCTTGGCGTACGTGGGTACCTTCTTCATCTGCTTTTCCTGATCTTCGAAAGAACCTCCGGCATTGATGATGTTGAGGTAAGCCGACTTGTCATCAGCCGTGATGCCTTCGTATTTCGCCAACGCGGCCTTGAACTCGTTCCAATCGTCTACCACGGGCTTGAGGATGAATTTGATCGAATCGGCCATGCCTTTGTAGTCATACTTCTTCATTTGGCCACGGTAGTACTTTTCGATGGCCTTGGCGCGCTCTTCTGACAGTTTGCTGTTGATGCGCTCGGCACCTTCGGGCGAGTGGGTACCGGTGATGGTCACCGTGCGGGTCACGTTTTTCGCTGCAATAAATGCATCCAACTGCTTTCCTTTGTCGCTTTTCGTTTCGGACGTACGCAATACCGACTTACCGCGTTCAAAGATAAAATCGGGAATTACGACCGGCACCAACTCTTCCTGGTTGTTATACCCATGATCGGCATAGGTGGCGAAGTAGGACTTCTGCACCAGCTTCGAGGTGGTGATGATGCCCGTGGCCACGTCCAGGCGAGGGGTGGTTTTGGTTTTGGTGCCTTTGCCGGCCACGCCCTGCACTTGTACCGTGCCTGTCTTGTAGGCGTCCTGGTAGGGGAAGGACTGGCTCTTTTTTACGGGCGTTTGTTCCGTTTTGCTGTTGGGGTAATCTTCGGCCTTGAAAACCGCAGGCTCCAGGGCCAACTCGTTTTCGCCATACTTGTAGAAAGTATTGAGCGTGTAGGTGGTCCCTTTTTTCAACATTTTCGCGGGCAGGTTGCCGGTCATGTCAAACACCACGGTGTCCTTGTGGACTTCCAGCGGATTGGGTTTTACCTCTAGTTTTTGCTCTTTGGCAGCTTTGATCATCTGCGGAAGCGTGCAACCCGAAAAGGTCAGGGCTCCGATGATCACGAACGCATAAACGAATTTTCTCATGGTTTTAAATTTGTGGGTTACCTCAAACGAGTGGCAAAAGTACGTTTTTAATGAAATTTTGTGCAATTATAGAGCAAAAAATTGAGAGGCGACAGGCGGGGCGATAGCCGATGTGGCCATCCGTTTGCCAAGCGGAATTTTTGTCGGTAAACAGGCTTTAAACCCGGGTAAAGTGTTTTCCGGAAGGCCCGGTCTTAGAACGGTTTTAGATTTTTTCACCATCTTCGCGCCATGGTTGTCAGACGCATCCAAGATTTTTTTGAGCAGTACGCCTTTGGGGTGTGCACCTTTTTGGGCGAAAAACTGGGGCTGGCCAGCTCGTCCATCCGGCTGTTTTTTATCTACTTGTCGTTTTTAACGCTGGGGTCCCCGATTGTCATTTACCTGTCGCTGGCCTTCATCCTGGACATGCGCAGGCACTTGCGCAAGCGCAGCACTATTTGGGACTACTGAACCGCGCCTTCGGCAGCTCGCTGAATCGCTGCGTGCCGTTGAGGTAGTAGTCGCGCACCACGCTTCCCCCATACATTTCGGTTACCGCATAGGGTGTTGCGGCCAATGCCCTGCGTTTGGCACGCTCGCGCGGGAAGGACTTCACAAAATGATAATGCGCCCGAAACACGGCCGCGGTATGGGCCCAGCCCGTGCGCACAAACGATAGGGCAGCCACCCAGTCCAACATGAGGCGCAGCGCGATTTTCCACCACAAATCAGGTGGGGGTGCGTGTTTGTACAACAGGCTCAAGCCATTGCGGAAGTTGAGGTACGTTTTCCGGCTGCTGCCCGCGGCCAGGGTGCCTCCGCCCACATGAAACACCGTGCTCTCCGGCAAACACCACACCTCAAATCCGGAGCGCCTGACCTTCCAACACAGGTCAATTTCTTCCATGTGCGCAAAGTAATCCTTGTCAAGACCACCGAGGGCATGAAAAACGGACGCACGCACCAGCATGCACGCGCCTGAGGCCCAAAACACGGGCCGGGGCTGATCGTACTGGCCCGCGTCTTCTTCGAGGTGGCTAAAAATACGGCCGCGGCAAAAAGGATAGCCCAGCACATCCACAAAGCCGCCTGCCGCCCCGGCATATTCAAAATGCGTTTTTTGCCTTTGCGCTTTTATTTTGGGCTGCACGGCCGCGGTGTTGGGGTTGCCATCCAGCCAGTTAATCAGCGGGGCAAGCCAGCCGGGCGTTACCTCCACGTCCGAGTTCAGCAGCACGTAGTAGTCGGCCGCCACCTGCGCCAACGCGCGGTTGTAGCCCTCACAAAAGCCCCAATTTTGGCCCAGGTCCAATAAGGTTATGGTCGGAAACTGCTCGCGCACCAACCGCTGCGATCCATCGGTCGATCCATTGTCGGCAACCACAAGGGTTGCATCCGGGCTGTGGGCGACTACGGCCGGCAGAAAGGCGCGGAGGAAATGCTCGCCATTGAAGTTGAGTATGACTACCGCGGTGCGCGTCATCCCAGCAGGCTGCTTAAATCCATGCCTGGGATGTTGGGCAGCAGTCCTTCGGTACTTTTGCGAATCTCCTCTTTGGCCAGCACTTCGGCCTCTTCCCCGGCTTTGTTGACAGCCGCGATGATCAGGTCTTGAAGCAGTATTTTGTCGTCAGCCTTGAGCAGGGACGGGTCAATGTCCAGGGCGATCAGCATTTTTTTTCCGTTTACGGTGGCTTTGACCAGGCCGCCTCCGGCTTCGCCCGTGGCGTTGATGAACTTGAGTTTTTCCTGGGCCTCTTTCATCTTGGCTTGCATCTCTTTCACCTTGCCCATCATTTTCATCATGTCAAACATAGCGCGTGTTGTTTGGGGCAAAGATAGGGATTGTTGCTGCCTGTCGGGGCGCTGCGGGTGTTCATTTGCGCATCAACGCCACCGTGCCCGTTTTGGTTACTGTTTGGCCGGTCTTGTCCACCACGGTGGCGCGCCACACATAGGCTGACTCGGGTAGGGGCTGCCCGCGCAGGGTGCCGTCCCACGGCTCGTTATTGTCGGTAAAAAAAACCGTGTTGCCCCAGCGGTCAAACACATGCAGTTGCATGCGTTCGATGTATTTGCCAAACACGGCAAAGGTATCGTTCAGGTTGTCGTTGTTGGGTGTGAAGGCCGTGGGCGTAATCAGCCGCGGCTCTTTGCGGATGGTGACGGAGTTGGAATAGGACACAGGCAAACCGGCCTGAACAGCGGTGGCCTCCACCCGATAGGTGATCAACTGGTTTTCGTCATCGTCATCCACAAACACTGTGTCGTTGGCCGCGAGGGGCGGAAGGATGTTGATCAGATTGCCTTGGCCGTCATACCGCTCGATGCGGTAGTTTCGTACCCCGTTGTTCCAACCTTTGTAGCCGCTCCACGCCAGGGCCACTTCGGTGCCGGCCTGCGGGCGGGCAGTCAACCGCAGGGGGCAAACCACCCCCCCGGGGGCGGCCGTGTTTGCGCAGGCATCGCCATAGCCAATGCGGTAGCAAAAAGGTATTTCCGTTTGATAGCCGTCATCCAGGAAATTGGGCGAGGTGGTTTCGGCCAGCGGCTGGAACGGAGCGTTGCCGCTTCGCCTGGATACGGTGTAGCGGTCGGCTAACGCGGAGGGTGGCTGCCATAGCAAGGTAGCCCCTGCCGCATCCACCACGGCACTGGTGTTGATGATGGGCGGGAGGGCGCGCGTCACAAACGAGACGCCACAGCGCGGGGCCGAGGTGCTGGTGCTGCCGTTGGTGTAGCGCGTGATGACGCGGTAGCAGTAGTTGATGTTGCAAGTGATGTCCACATCGGTGAAAGACGTGGGTATGCCCGGCACCACGCGCGTCAATGAATTGTTGTTGTTGTCGGGCTCTACCCGTTCAATGCGGGTTTGATTGGCTGCGATGCCTGTGTTGGGGATTGTCCATGCCAGGTTGTTAGAGCCATTCGTGAGCGTGAGCGTAAACCGATGGCTGCAAATGACGGGTGAATACGCCACCACCGCATTGGCGCAGGGGTCAAAGGTGCCAATCCGGAAACAATAGAAATTTTGGTCGGTATTCAGGTTGCTCAACGTGGTGGCGGTTGCCTGATAGATCGTTCGCACCGTCTGAAACCCCGCGGTGCCATTGGTGGCGATCTCCAAGCGGTACTGAATCGCGGGATCGGGATTCAAGGCCAAGTCAATCTGCGAAGCGCTGGCGGTGGTGAGCCCCTGAATGGTGCCGGGCGGCAGCGTGTTGACGGCACTGAAGGGCAGCACGCGTTCGGTGCAATTGAATGCCCCGTCTACGTTGCGGCCGCGTACGCGGATGGTGTAATTGCCCGCGGCTGCATAGGTGTGCTCAATGCTTGGATGGGTGCCGGATGGGATGGCCACCGTGTTCCCATCACCCAGGTTGATCGAGTAGCTGTCATAGGTTTGGTCGGTCACGTTCACCCGCACACGCCTGCCGCCACACGAGTACAATTCTACCGCGGGGGTGATGTTCGGTTCCACCGTAACGGTGATGAAATCCTGGAAGTTGGGGAAAAAGACGCGCACCTCGTAGGTGCCGGGCGTATTGAACGTATGCGTAAACGTAGGCGAGGGAGTCTCGTTTTCATAGCGGACGTTACACGCGCCCACACACAGCGCACCGGTGTTGAGGGTGATCGTGAGCGGGGCACAGCCGCGCTTTTCGTTCACGGTAAAGTTGCCCCCCACGCTGGTATACGGTTGCGCCAGCGCCACGGCCGGAAGGCTCATGGCCCAAATGACCACCCACGTTTTTACCCCTGCCATGCTTCTTCCTTTAACCAGCGTTCGGTGCGGGTCAGGTCTTCACCCAACACGCGATCTCGTTCTATAAACGGCACCACGGCCCTGAAAGTATCCACCCATTGCTCCAGTGCCGGAGACGTCTTTAACGGCCTGCGAAAGGCCAAGGCTTGCGCGGCTGTCAGGCATTCAATGGCTAAAATCGAATACACATTGTCCACCACGCGTTTGGCTTTGGTGGCTGCGTTTGCCCCCATGCTCACGTGATCCTCCTGCCCGTTGGAGGAGACGATGCTATCCACCGAAGCGGGCGTACACAACTGTTTGTTTTGGCTCACGATGGAGGCCGCGGTGTATTGGGGAATCATCAATCCCGAATGAATACCCGGATTGGCCACGAGGTAATGGGGCAACTCGCGCGCCCCGGAAATCAGTTGATACGTTCTTCGCTCGGAGATATTGCCCAACTCGGCCACCGCAATGGCCAGATAGTCCAGCGCCAGCGCCAGGGGTTGGCCATGAAAATTTCCGGCCGAGATGATCGTATCGTCTGACGGGAACACGTTGGGGTTGTCCGTCACACTGTTGATCTCGGTTGTCACAATGCCGGCTACATGGGTAATGGCATCGGCCGTAGCCCCGTGCACCTGCGGTATGCAGCGAAACGAATAGGGGTCTTGTACGTGCCGTTTGGGTTGTGCGATCAGCTCACTTCCGTGGAGGTGGGCCCGCACCGCGCGGGCTACCCGGTGCTGACCGGCATGCGGCCGCAAGTCGTGCACGCGACTGTCAAACGGCTCGAGGCGGCCGTCAAAGACATCCAGCGAAAGCGCCCCGATTTTGTTGGCCAACGCGAGAAGCCGCTCCGCATGCAATACACACCACACCGCATACGCTCCCATAAACTGCGTGCCGTTGAGCAGCGCCAGCCCTTCTTTGCTTTGCAAATGGATTTTCTCCCATCGTTTTTCGTGCAGCAGTTCACCGCCTTTGAGTACCCGGTTTTTCCAGCGCACTTCGCCCAGGCCAATCAGCGGCAGCGAGAGGTGCGCCAAGGGGGCCAGGTCGCCCGAGGCACCCAGCGACCCCAATTCAAAGACGCGCGGCAGGATGTCGTCATTGAGCCAGTCGATCAGCCGTTGCACGGTGGTCAGTTGCACGCCACTGTGCCCGTAGCTCAACGATTGGATTTTAAGAAACAACATCAGCCTCACCATTTCTTCGGGCACTTCCGGGCCGGTGCCGCAGGCGTGCGACATCACCAGGTTTTCCTGGAGGGGCTCCAGTTGGTGGGCCGGAATGTTTTTGTTGTACAGCGACCCAAATCCGGTGTTGATGCCGTACAATGGCGCAGTGGTGTTTCGCAGTTTATTGTCCAGGTAGTGGCGGCACGTTTGGATGCGCTCGCGACTCGCCTCCGAAAGGATTACCTCGGCCTGTCCTGCGGCCACGGCCGTCAGCGCATCAAGCGCAAGCAGATCGGGCGATATGGCAATGATTTTTTTTGGCACGGCCACTCAGCCAAGGCGTTGGATCAACTCTTCCAAGGTCATCTTTTGTTGCTCACCCGTTTCCATCGTTTTCACGGTCAGTTGGCCGCTGGTCAATTCATCTGCACCGATGACTACCGTGAAACGCACCTTCTTTTTGTCGGCAAACTCCAGTTGTTTTTTGATTTTCACCAAGTCGGGATAGACTTCGGTGGCGATGCCACGCGCACGCAGGCGCGCAGCCGCCCCCAGGGCGAAGGTTCGTGTGGCCTCATCAAAGTGGGCCAGCAAAACGGTAGTCGACCGGGTGGTTTCTTGGGGGAAGGCGGCAAGTTCCTCCAAGGCATCGTACAGCCGATCCACGCCAAACGAAAAGCCTACCCCCGATACCCCCGGCATCCCAAACATGCCCGTCAGGTTATCGTACCGGCCGCCACCACTCACGCTGCCAATGGCCACGTGGTTTATTTTTACTTCGAAGATACAGCCCGTGTAGTAGGAGAGCCCCCGCGCCAATGCCAAGTCAAATTCCACGTGCTCGGCAGTGCCCCCATAGCGTTGGAGTAGCATCAGCACCTCGGCCACTTCGCGCAGGCCTTTTTGCCCGTTGGGCGATGCCGCGAACTGCGTTTGCAGAAAAGACTGCTTGTCAGCGGTGGTGCCCTTAAAATTCAAGACCGAAAAAACACGTTCAATACCCTCGCGATCGATGCCCCTAGTTAGCAATTCGTCTCTGACTTTATCCTCTCCGATTTTATCCAGCTTATCGATGGCAACAAACAGCGATGACTCGTTTGCCTGGGCGTGGGCTACTTCGGCCAAACCTGTCAAGATGCCGCGGTGGTTGAGTTTGATTGTGTAGTCTGCGATGTTCAGCCGTTGGAATACCTCGGTGATCATCAGGATGATTTCGGCTTCGCACAGGAGTGAGTCGGTGCCCACCACGTCTGCATCGCATTGATAAAATTCGCGGTAGCGGCCTTTTTGCGGTCGGTCGGCCCGCCATACCGGTTGAATCTGGTAGCGTTTGAAGGGAAAGGTGATGTCATGCCGGTTCATGACCACGTAGCGCGCAAAAGGTACGGTGAGGTCATAGCGGAGGCCTTTTTCGGAGATCACCGATGCGAGGCTTTTGCTGTCACGGTTTCCCATGAGCGTGGTGTCTGCCTCTTTGAGAAAGTCGCCCGAGTTGAGGATTTTAAACAGCAACTGATCGCCCTCCTCTCCGTACTTTCCGGTAAGCGTGGAGAGGTTTTCCATGGCCGGTGTTTCCAGCGGCAGGAAGCCATACGTTTGAAACACCTGACGGATGTGGTTCAGGATAAACTGGCGCTTGGCCATCTGTGCCGGTCCAAAGTCGCGGGTGCCTTTGGGTAACGTGGGTTTTTCCATACTGAAATCCATGCAAGGTACGCGCAAAACCTCGTTTTTGGCCGTTTGGGAAAATAATTGGCGCGCAGTCGGCCGAAAATGGCAAAACCTGTTTATTTTTGCAGCCTTTAAAAGAAAATCGCCATGTCAGTTACCCGTTTGAAGCGCAAAAACCGCAAAGATAAGGCCAAGGCTGCCCGCAGAAGGACAGACCTGAAAAACCAGAATTTCAAGCCCGTGGCCAAGGCCGTGGACATTGAAAAGATCAAAGAGGAATTCAAAGCGAAGAAGAAGTAAGCGAGTTGCTTGTACCCATATCAGAAAGCCGTGGTGTTTGCCACGGCTTTTTTATTGCTGCCTGGTGGCGGGGGGCACTTCGCCTCGTTTTCCCAATTCAATGGCTTCCATGTTTTTGATTTGGCCCCGGGTTATCTCAAACCGCACAACTGTTTTTATCCGGTGGAACCCGTGGTGGCCCGCAGCCCCGGGATTCACAAACAAGAAGCCGCGCACAGGGTCGCGCATGACTTTGAGTATGTGCGAGTGTCCGGCCACCAGCAAGTCGGGCTGGCGTTGCCGCAGGATCGTTTTCACGCGGGCGTTGTAGTGGGGTGGGCTCCCCGCAATGTGCGTCATCCACACGGTGAGCCCGTCCACTTCAAACCACAGATCTTCGGGCAGGCAGGTCGTTAGTTCGCGGTCGTCAATATTGCCATAAACCGCTCGCACCGGCTTGAATGCCCGTAGCTGGTGCAGCACGTCCGCGTGGCCGATGTCGCCCGCATGCCACACCTCATCGCACATTTCAAAGTGCTGCTTAATTCGTTCATCCAAAAAGCTATGCGTGTCTGATAGCAATCCGATCTTCATTGCGCGTCAGTCGTTGCCCAGTTTGCGTATCTCCCGCTGCAGGCGCTCGCGGTTGTTCCAGTAGTTGCGGCTGTAGCAAACATGGTATTTCCAGTGGTTGGCTTCGAGCAGCGTAGGCAAGATGGCGTGCCGTTCTTTGGGCGATAGCGACTGTTGGTAGTCGTCATCGTCTGTCAGCAAGATGGTGTGTGGCCGCTTGTTCTTCACCACGGTTAAATCCAAATGGGGCAGAAAACGATCATCATAGTACTCGTCTGCTGAGCTCCAAGCCATGATTCGGTCGCGCAACTTGGCCGAAGAGTGGGGCACCGATGCGGGCGGGGGCGCGTCCGTTCCTAACGACAGCGCATGCGCATAGCGCAGGTAGTCGCGCAGCAACTTTGGCCCCGGGTTTATGGTACCCTCCACGGGTAACTGGTCGGGCAGGAGGCTGGCCACGACAATGATTTTTTTGCGGGCGCGGGTGATGGCCACGTTCAGTCGGTTTTCGCCACCGGCTACATTCAAACTGCCAAACTGAGCCTTGATTTTCCCCTGGTCATCGGGCCCGTAGCCCACCGAAAAGAGGATGATGTCGCGCTCATCGCCTTGCACGTTTTCGATGTTCTTGACAAAGAGTTGTTCCGGCCATGAGCGACCAGCCGCAGCAAAGGCCGCATCCAGATAGTCCATGATCAACTCTTGCTGCGGGGCGTTAAAAGTGACCACGCCCAGCGAGAGGTGAGGCTTGGTGTCCAGATAGTCAATGACCCAGCGGGTGATGGCTTTGGCTTCGGCTTCATTTTGCTGGTGGGCCCACATGCCCGCAACCTGAAAATACTCGATCGGCTTTTCGGGCGAGTGAAACGTTTGGCGATGTGGCAGCAGTGTCAATTTGCCTTCATAGAAATGGGTATTGGAGAAGTGAATCAACGGAATGGACTCGCTTCGGTAGTGCCAGCGCAAACCGGTTTGCGGCAGGTAGCGGCTGCACAAGTCGAGAAGTGATTCGGTCTCCAGATCGGCATGTTCGTCCGCGTCATCCTGCCAGCGGATGCGATACAAGTCACCGGGTTTCAGTTGTTGCTTGTCGCCCGCTACCACCACCTGCCGGCCGCGGCACATGGCGGGCAGCCCGTGTTCGGCAAAGCATTGCGAGGCCTCGTCAAAGATTACGATGTCAAACAGCGGCTTCAGCGGGAAAATGGCGGACACCGATTCGGGCGAGGCCAACCAGCACGGCACAAGCCGAAACACCTCATCCTCAAACTCCTGAAACACTTTGCGCAACGGCCATCGTTTCCGTTTTTTGGTTACTTGATGAAGCAGCTCGCGGTAGGTGACGCGGTTGTTCAGGCGGTTGTATTCCAGGTTGTCGGTGATGGCCTCGCGTACGCGCAGGTGCACAATGTCTGTGCTGCCTTGCTGCTTTTGGGCGATGTGCTGGCGAAGCTCCTGTTCCATCAATGCCAATTTGCCGGACGAAACGAGTGTGAGAACGGGATGCTTGGTTTCGATGTGGTCAATCCAGGCCAGGCGCAGGCTGTTCAAAAACAATTTTTCGATGACCTCTGCCTGCCACGAAGGCTCCTTCTCGGCCAGCCGGTCAATCAGCTCCTGTTCATCGCTGCTCAACGACCGCTTGAGCTTGTCGTACTCCACCAGCGCGTCAAAGTCCGTTTGCAGTTGTTCGCTGGCCAAACGGCCATAATCCGGTGTTGACAACGCCCGCTCGATTTGGGTAGGCGTAAAGAATTGGGCCCACGTTTTTTTGAGCGCGTGTGTTTGGTCAATGAAGGCAAGCAGTGTTTCAAAATAATGGCGCCATTCTTCGAGCGAGTTGGGCGGTGTGCCCAAGGTGTGCCCCAGTTCGCGCAACGTATGGAACAGATTTTTTGCCTGAATGGCCCGCTGTTGATCTTGCGCCCAATGTTGAAAGGCCAGCAGGTCGTAGGTCAGAGGCAAATCCACCAGCCATTTTTTTTCTTTCAGCTTGGACAGGTTGTGTTCCAGGTTGAGGCGGTTGTCCAGCTTGCTCTCCAAGGTGGAAAAGCCCACCGGGTTGTTTTGCAGGCCATTGGAAACCAAGGTGCGTGTAATCAGGATTTTGTCTTTCGAAAACAGTTCCCATCGCACCAACCCCCAAAGGCTCTTGCGCGCTTTCATGCTTCGCGTGAGGGCCAACTGGAATTGACCGAGGTGGGCACCTGCCACCGAAGTTTCCGGCCCGGGGTCGCGGTAGCAGTCGTTTACCACGCGCTCGATGTTGGACAGCCACAACGCGCTCGTTTCCTCTGCGTGCTCGTTGAGCATCTGTTGAAAATACGTGAACCGGGCAGGGCTATCGATCAGCGCCAGCATTTCTACGATGGCGGCCCTTCGCTGCATCAGATTTTCGCAGTCGGCCCAGCTCAGGTTGATGCCGATCAGTTGGCGCACGGGCTCATACACGCGCACGAACTGGAGCGGCAACTGCTCCATGGCTTCCTGCAACTGCCTGCGCTGCGAGGGCTGGTAGTGGGCAAATGACAGGCGTTCGCGCCACGGATGCCCATCGTGCTCCAGGCGTGCCGCGAAAAAGCAATACCGCGAAAGTATTTTGGCAAAGGCCGTTTGCCGGTCGGTGGGCCAGTGCTCGTATTGTTGCTTTACGTTGATGTGGGGCTCATCAGGCGAGCTGGTCAGGTACAGCGACTTGATGCTGGTGCCGCATTCGCGTTCATCAAACAGCGCATTTTTCAATTCTGTCAGTTCTTCGGTCAGGTGCGCCATTTGCCGGCAGGCCTGATAAAAATTTCGCTCCAGCAGAATGGCGTCCGATTGATTGTTCAGCGTTTTGTATTCGTCCACGCGCTCGATCTGGTGCGCCAATTGGCCAAACAACTCGGTGCGGTCGTCAATAAAGTCGTGCACCAACCCTGCGTAGGCATGTAACCGTTGGCTTTTGAGCCGCTCATACACCACGTCCAGCGCGGCCCTTTTTTGGCATACGATCAATACGCGCTTTCGGTTGGCCATTGCATCGGTGGCCAAGTTGGCAATGAGTTGCGATTTGCCTGTGCCGGGCGGGCCCTGCACGACAATGGAGCGCCCTGTTTTTACCTGGTGGAGGGCGTGCTCCTGCCACGCATCCATGGCAAAAACGGTATGCACGTCTTCGTCCCGTACCTTGCGCTCCTCACCCGAGGGAGCGTGCTGTTCAAAAATCCGTTCCACGGACGTGTTGCCTTGTTCGAGCAGTTGCACGTAGTCGGGTATGAGGTAAGAACCCGCCCGCGGAAAAACACCCAGGGCGGCTTCGGGAAAAAGCTTCAATCCCCCTTCCATCGTCTCTGCGTCAAATTCATCGCGCGTGTACGCGCGAAAGGCGGTTAGCTCATCGCGGAAATTGTCCGTGTTGAAATGCACTTCGATGCGTGCTTTCTGCAACGCTTGGTAAATGGCCGTTCGAAATACCGTGCTGTCGCGGTCCACCTCATCAAAATCTTCCTCCAGCAGTTCTTCGCTCAGCGTGACGCGGTGGTAGTGCGCATAAGCAAGCAGGAATGTTTTGTTGAAACCCACTTTTTGATCGGCCCGCGGTTCGAGCACCCATTCATGGTTTCGTAAGGTAAGCGAAACGGGGAAGAGCAGCAGCGGGCAGCGCACCCGTGTGCCATCGGCAAACTTACCGCGAACAAACGGCCAGCCCACGTGTAAATCGTGCGAGCCATGCTCATCAAACAGGAATTGTCCCAGCCGCTGCAGGTGTTTTAGTTTTTGACTGGCCACGGTAGCCGCGGGCAAATGCGCATCCGCCAACGGGCAAATGGCTTTGGCTTTTTCCGCTATCAGCGATTCGATAATCTTGAACGAAGTTTCTTTTTTGAGTTGGCTGAGCTCGTGCAAATCCAAGTACTGGCGTGCGGTGAGCCGCGGCATGAACAACATGCGGTTGCCGGCTGCCAAATTGGTTAGCCGGTGCAAATACTGGCGCAGTACGTTGGGCGGTTGGGGGCGTTGCACGGGTGTCATTCGGCCGATACCGTAAGGTAAGGTTTTATCCGGTGAAAGGTGGCGGAGTCGAGCTGTTTTAATTTCAGTAAATCGTTGACAGACGCAAACTTGGTATGTTGAAATCGCCAAGTGGTTATAGCCTTCGCCAAAGCGGGCCGTATGTACGGCAGTTTTTTCAGCTCCTGCTCGGTGGCGGTGTTAAGGTTGATTTGCAGCGGTTGAAAAGACGCCTCGATAAAACTGCGCTCGCGCAGGGCGGTGATCGTAGCGCTGTCCAACCCATACACTTCGTACAATTGCCCGGGGCTCACAAATCCGCCCAAGCGGGTTCGGTAGCGCAAAATGCGCGAAGACAATACCGGCCCAAGGCCGTTGACGCTGAGCAGTTGGAGGCTGTCGCACGTGTTCAGGTCAAATCGCTCGTGGCGTGCGGGCGGTTTATTCTCGCGCGTGTGGGAAGATGCCACCGGAGGTGTTTTTTCACGCGTGCGCGCAAACGTCATCCACGGGCTAAGTTGCGCCACGCGGGCCGTGTCAATGCCATAGATATTTTTGACGTCCGCTGCCGAGCGGAAAGTTCCCCCTTTGCTGCGATAGTTGATGATGCGTTGGGCTACACGTTCGGCAAAGCCCAGCCGTTGCCAGTCACCCAGGGTAGCCGTGTTGGGGTCAAACGAAAACGTTTCGGGGGGCAGGGTGGAAGGTGCGTCCGGATCGGCATCCGACTCTGCGTAGATCACGCCCCATAAGCTGTCGAGCTTGCGTTGATCTGCGGTGTGGTTCACCGGCTGCCGCACCCACCACGCGCGGTACAACGGTTCGGAAAAAAGAGCCAGCAAAATAAATGGAATGAGCAGCAGAAAGCCGTTGGTTTGGCCTTGCGAAAACCCGAAAAAAGCGCGTATCCAAGTTCGAATTTTCCTCATAGATGGTCACACCGATCAGGCGTATGGCGCTCAACTCCACAGCTTTGAGATGATCAAATCAAAAACTTCCACTAAAATCAGCACAATAATAATCAGTTCCAACAGATTGCTCTCGCGCTGGTGCGAGATCTCGCGGAACACACTCAGGTTGTCTTTGATGATTCGCAGCATGTATTCGATTTCGCTAAAGCGGGTTCGGAGATCAAAGTGTTTGATCAACCCCTTGTGCAATGTATCCAGGTATTCGTTGTCCCAGACTAACTCCGGGGCGTCAAAAATGTAGATGTTTTCGGCAATGTCGTTTTGCGTGTTCAGGGCTTTGCCGATGAATTTCATCATGTTGGTGCGGCTGATGCTAAGCTTGCCGGTAGTTTCGAGATTGCGCGTAAACACCTTGATCTGCGTCAGCAGGTTTTCGGATGTCTCGTGGTAGGAGTCCAGCGCTACGGATTGAGCCAAGTTCAGCATGGCAATGCGGATCACCTTGTCATCGAGGTGCGATACGTTTACCTGGTCAAATTCGAACTCGGGTTCTTCGGCATCCACAATGCTGATGTCGTGGTCGTCACGCAACCACTGTGCCATCGGGTTTCTCAACTGGGGCTGCGCCAATTTTACTGCGTACCGGATTTCTTCTTCGGTATGCCCCGAAAAAACGATCACGCCATAGTTGAAGTAGTATTGGTAGCGGTAGGTTCCAAAGCCGTAAAACAGCTCGGCCGAGCTGTCGGCCAAAGGCTTGATTTCCAAAAACGATTTCATGCCCTTGATGTCCAATTGATTGGATACCACCAGGGCCGAGAGTCTCAATGTCTTTTCCATACCGTTCAGCCAAATTTACGTTTTATTCACACCAAGCGAAAATGCGGGTTGGGTCGAATTGTGTATTATTGCGACTTCTAAAAATGATTGCCATGAGACGAATGTCGGGGTTGCTGTTGGTGTGGATGATGAGCCCACTGCTGTGCTGGGGTTGGGGTGCTACAGGGCATCGTGCCAGCGGGCATTTGGCGGAGCAATTGCTGACTTCCAAGGCCCGTAAAAAAGTGAAGGCATTGTTACACGGTCATTCGCTGGCCATGGTGAGCACGTGGTTGGATGAAGTACGCTCAGATTCCACGTACGACTACACGGGCGATTGGCATTGGACCACGATACCGGATGGCAAGCGCTATGAAGACGTAGCCGCCAACCCGGATGGCAAGGCCGTGACGATGGTGGAGTTAATTATCCAAAAATTGAAACAGGGGGGATTACCCGCCCGGCAGGAAGAAGAATATGTGAAGGCACTCATCCACCTGGTGGCAGATTTACATCAGCCCTGCCACGTGGGCAATGGACTGGACCGCGGTGCCAACGATGTGAAAGTAAAATGGTTTGGCCGCGACTCCAACTTGCACCGCGTGTGGGACAGCCACATGATTGACGACACCCAATTGAGTTATACCGAACTGGCCCAATCGTTCGTGATGGTGGACAAGGCCACGCTTGCGCAGTGGAAAAACGCCAGCGTACGAGACTGGGCCCACGAGTCGATGACGTACCGCCCGGCCGTGTACGCCATTGGCGATGGCAACCTCAGCTACCAATACAGCTACCGGAATTTCAGCACGGTGCAACTGCGGCTGCTGCAATCATCGGTTCGCCTAGCGCATATTCTCAACCAGATTTATGGGTAAGGCAGGGGGCACTCACTCCAGGTAGGTTTTCCACCAGTGCTGAAACACCACCAAGGCCCAGATGCGGGCGTGTACATCGCCCGGGTTGGACGAGAATAACTGCCGTTTCAGTTTCTCAATTTCAGGGTAGTGAAACAAACCCTGTGCTTCCACTCGTTTTTTGCCCAGCAGGTCGTCCACAATGGTTGATTTCATTTCGGTACGGAACCATCGCAGCAGCGGCACTTCAAATCCTTTTTTCGGGCGGTTGTACAGTTCGGGGGGCAACACCTCGCGGTAGGCGTCTTGCAAGATTCGCTTTCGCAGATGCGGGTTGATTTTGTAGTCGGCAGGAAGGCCACAGACAAAGTTAACCAGTTCAACATCCAAAAACGGGACGCGCACCTCCAGGCTGTTGGCCATGCTCATCCAGTCCACTTTGGTGAGCATGTCGTTGGGCAACACCAAGTTCAGGTCGGTCAGCAACACGTGGTTCATGTCCTGGCCCGATGAAAGTGGGCGCAGCAAGTCGTTTTTGCGCGAAGCGTATTGCGCGCGGTCTATTTTCAGTCGGACTTCAGAAGACAACAAACGGAGCACTTCCGTTTCATTAGCAAACGATGCCCACGTCCAGTAACGATCAGGCAGCGGCAGGTTAGCTCCGTTGGCGAAGCGTGCCAACTGGCGCGCGCGGTTGCCCAAAAATCCGTTTCGCGATTGCGGCAGTCTATTCCACAACGGTGCCAATGCCGCCACGGTTTTTTCTTTCCATCCCCCGTGCAGCGTGCGGTAAAATGCCGCATGTTTGTTGTAGCCGCCCAGCAGTTCATCGGCTCCATCGCCCGAAAGGGCTACCGTGGCATGTTTGCGCGTCTCGCGACTTAACATATACACCGCCAGGGCAGACGAGTCTGCGAAGGGCTCATCCAGGTAGTTGAGTGCGTCATGCAAATGCGCGTATAAATCCTGGCGGGTCAACGAAAAAACTACGTGGTGGGTGTTGATTTTTTTGGCCACCAACCGGGCGTAGTCGGTTTCGTCAAAAAACTTCTCATCGCGGAAGCCGATCGAAAAGGTGTGCAGGTCAGGTTTGTGGCGAGCCGCCAGCGTGGCCACTACGGACGAGTCGATCCCGCCACTCAGAAACGACCCCAGCGGCACATCGGCCACCAGCCTGCGCTGCACGGCTGCCTCCAGCAACTGTTGAAAGCGTAGCTGCGCCTGTGGGTAGGACAGCGAGGAGGGAGCCTCGGGCGGATAGGGGATCTGGTAGTATTGCCCCGACT